>JANNYO010000582.1:0-18965 GCA_031410115.1 Rhodanobacteraceae bacterium
CCGTTGACCAGCACCAGCGTGCGGTTTGAGCCCAAATCGCGCAAATCAACCAGCGTTGAACCGTTACCGCCATTGTTGAACGCTTGGTTGAGCGCTGAGCCACCGGTGGTGAGGTTTTGCAAGATATCGCCGATCTGGGAAATGCCGGTGGCTTTGATGTCTTCGCGGGTGAGGGCCAACACCGGCTGCGAGGTTTCTAAATCCGTGCGTTTGATCTTGGAGCCGGTAACAATCACGCTCTCCAGCGTTTCTTCCTTGCCTTGCTCGTCCTGCTGCGCCGCCGCCAGCTGCGGCTGCACAAACAGCACGCTGAGCAGCGCGCTTTTGACCGCTAAGGCCAGTATTTTTGGTTGATTCATTCGACTTCCTTGGTTGCAAAACCATCGGGCGCGACGTGCGCTCCGTGGCGCCGCTTTTACTGCGGTCACCCAGCCACACTAAACGGCGGCCTAAACCAAGCGCGTGGCGAAAGGTTTGGAAAGATGTGGCGAATCGTCGGAATCAACCCGCCCGCGCCTGCGCCACCTGCGTTTCATAACAATTTCATGCGAAATTTCATGCCGCTATCAGGACGCCACGCGCCGAGTCCAGGAACCTGTGGTGCTTCAAAGCCGCCTGGAGAGGCACCGTGGAATTTTCTGTACGCGCTTTAACAACAGATCAAACGCAGCTAACCAGCCACCGCAGCCCGCCTACAGCGATTGAAAGCCAAAATGAAACGTGCGCCCTGCCCGGCACGTATGGCGTGCAAATGGCGCATGCGCCTGCGCGCACACAGATTGCTTTTTCTGCGATGGGCTCTTTAATTTTGGCATTGCGTCAGCCCGTACTACTAAAACTAGGCGAGCAAGAACTGATCATTCCAAAGTTCGGCGCCTACTTTGTGCCACCGACGGAACGCAGTCGCTGTGCGCCATCAACGCTGCAAACACCCAACGCTGAAGCGCCACTTGTGGTGCAAGCGCACAGCTTTGGCCCTTGGCTGACAATTTCGGCCTCCGAGGTGACTTGGCGCGTCTTAAGCGGCGAACTGCGCCGCATGGGCGCGCTGAACCCACACCCAGTAGCCGGGCTTTGGCAAAACAGCGCAGCGCTGGCGATTTGGGCGCTGCGCACCATCCGACGGGCACGCCGAGCGCCACAGTCTACCCTTGAGCCGCTCATGCTTTTGCAGTTAGCGCAGGCCTTTCAGGCAGCGCTCGCAGATTTCACACCCTGGATTGAGCGGTGTCCAGGGCGCTGGCGAAACCAAAAATTCCAGGTATTTCGGCGCTTAATGCGGGTTCGGCAATACATTGACCTGCGCTGCACCGACAGTTTGCCAATCGAAATGCTGGCAAGCATGGCAAATTATTCGCGCGCTCACTTCATGACCGTCTTTCGCGAAGTGTTCGGCGAAACACCACACACACGGCTGTTAGACCACCGGCTGATGTATGCCCAGCGAATGCTCGGGCTAGATGGTTTATCGGTACAAGAAACCACGCTTGCCGCCGGCTTTGAGGACCGCTCATCGTTCTCAAAGCTGTTTCGTCGGCGTTTTGGCGTCACCGCACTGGCAACTCGGCAAGCGGCGGTGCAAAGGCAAGCAAACAGCGTTCCTTGGGGGAAATTGGTTTTGCTGTGAGCATGCAGCGGCCTGGCATTGGCTAACGCAACACCAAACTCGCCAAGCCCAAAAAAGCCAGAAACCCAACGCAATCGGTCACCGTGGTCAGCACCACACCGCCGGCGAGTGCGGGATCAATCGCGAAGCGCTTTAACGTCAGCGGGATCATCACGCCACAAAATGCGGCAGTGACTAAATTTATGCCGATCGCTGAGGCGATCACAATCGATAAACGCAGGTCGTGAAACCACAGCTGCGCCACCAGTGCGACGACGCTGGACCATAAAATGCCATTCAAAAGGCTAATCAAAACCTCGCGCACGAGCAAAGGTCTGGCGTTGTCCCAACTAACTTGGCCAAGCGCAAGGCCGCGCACGATCAGGGTGAGCGTTTGTGTGCCAGCGATTCCGCCCATGCTGGCAACCACCGGCATCAGCACGGCGAGTGCGACCACTTTTTCTAGCGTCGCCTCAAAATTGCCAATCACCCAAGAGGCTAAAAATGCCGTCAGTAAGTTGATGCCCAGCCACAGCGCGCGCCGTCTAGACGCCGCCCAAATCGGCGCGAACATGTCGTCTTCTTCATGCAATCCGGCCATCGACATCACCGAGTGCTCGGCTTCATCACGCACCACATCCAAAACGTCATCCACGGTAATGCGCCCGACCAGCAGATTTTCATCATCCACAACGGGTGCAGACACATACCGGTGATTTTCAAATTCGGCAGCGACTTCCGACATGCTGGTGCCCGCGCGAATCGCCGGTTGGGAGTCATCAATGAGCTCAGCGACCGAGCAGTCGGGGTCTTGGGTAATCAGTTGCGTGACCGCTAAGCGCCCGGTGTACTGACCACGCCGGTTAATCACGTAAAGGTAATCGGTGTGCTCGGGCAACTCCGCGCGGATGCGCAAATAGCGCAGCACGACGTCAATCGAAACATCTGCCCGTACCGTCACCACATCCGGGTTCATCAGCCGCCCGGCGGTATCTTCCGGGTAGCTCAGCACGCGCTCAAGCCGCTCGCGGTTTTCCCGGTCCATGCCTTTCAGCACTTCTTCGGTTAACGCCGCAGGTAAATCTTCCAACAGCCCAGCCAAATCGTCTAAATCGAGTGAATCTGCGGCGGCGAGCAGTTCTTCCCGATCCATGTCGCGAATTAGCGTTTGACGAACCTCATCGGCGACATGCACCAGCACTTCGCCGTCGTCTTCTGGGTCCACCAAACCCCAAGCGACCAAACGTTTGCTCAGCGGCAGGGACTCCAGCACGTTGGCAATTTCGCCGGGGCTCAGCGTTTTCAGCATGCGTTTGACCGCAGCCGATTTACCGCTATCGAGCGCTTGGCTCAATAATTTAAGCTGACGCACCGTTTTGTCGTAAATTGTCGAGTCGCTCATCGGCGCATGACGGTCGGCATGCATCACTCAAATTGGAAGTTCAGCGCTAGGCTAACAGCAGGCGTTAAACTGCGCAGCCTTTTTTGACGGATGTTTACCGATATGAAAATCCAAGCCAACAGCGTGGTCGCGTTTCACTACACCTTGAGTGATCTAGACGGCGTTGAGATCGAAACCAGCCGCACACGTGCCCAACCACAGCTTTACCTGCACGGTCACAAAGGCCTAATTCCTGGCTTGGAAACGGCGATGGAAGGAAAATCAGCTGGGGATCAGTTTGATGTCACTGTTGCGATGGAGTTGGCTTACGGCCCGCGTGTAGAAGGCCGGGTGCAGCGCGTACCGCTTAAACGCTTGGCGAAGGCGGGCAAATTGAGCGTCGGTCAGTGGGTGCAAGTGCAGTCTGATCAAGGCACACAAGTGGCGGTGGTGAAAAAAATTGGCATGACGGTAGCGGATTTGGATTTAAACCATCCGCTTGCGGGTAAGGCGCTGAAATTTAATATCGACATTAAAGACGTGCGCGCCGCCAGCGACGATGAGATCAAACATGGACATGCGCATGGGGATGGTGGCGTGACGCATTGAGCCGCAGCGGGTTTACAACGTGTCATTCCGTCACGTTCTGGCGGGTTTAGATTCGTCACTAATTGACGTAATCTGTCAGACTGTTAAT
The DNA here is from genome assembly GCA_031410115.1 of Rhodanobacteraceae bacterium. Classification (GTDB taxonomy): domain Bacteria; phylum Pseudomonadota; class Gammaproteobacteria; order Xanthomonadales; family SZUA-5; genus JANNYA01. Next base: position 3,685 of record JANNYO010000582.1, read on the forward strand.
CCGATCAGCGCGCTGTTGGCTTGGTGTGAGCCGCCGGTTTGACGTTCATAGTTTTAAGTTCGCAGTTTTATGTTCCATGGGCCCCTATGTCTGAATCGATTGCGACCGTCGCCCGCGACCAACTTCGTTCGTTGGCAACACTGCTGAAAACCGGCTGGGTGGCAAAACACGCGCAGGTGTTGGTTGGCCAATTCAGTGCACTATCTGAATTATCGCGTGAACACGGTTTTACCGAGCTGTCGACTTTGGCCCGCGCACTGAGTGCTTCGGTGCTTTTGTATGTAAAAGAGGGCCCAGACGAGCAAGGCCGTGGGCGTTTTTTGGATCTTGGGCGAAAGGTCAACGCCCTGATCGGCAAAGACGGCGTACTGCAAAAGAAAACCGAAAAGGCGCGCGCGCCTGAGTCGCCCGCCGATGCCAATTTCCGCCCGGTTTTTATGCTCGCGGAACTGGATCCAGAGCAATCTGCTGTGCCACCGCGCGAGCTTCAGCAAAGCCTTGCGCGACGCCAGTTCACGCTGCACCTGTTCGCAGAAGGCGATGCTTTGACGGAAGCGTTGACCAACACCACGCCGGCGGCATTGATCTGTGAGGCAGCGCTCATGCCCAGCTTGAGTGAGCTGCTGGATGTGATTGAAAAAGAGCAGCCCGGGCTTTCGATGCGGGTACCGTTGGTTGCCATCAATAAGCACGCCAGTGCGGCGCGGCGGCTGACCGCAGCACTGGGTTGGGCAGACAGCTATTTGGAAGCGCCCAGCGTCGAGGAAATCGCCGATGCAATCACTGAATTGGCAACGGTCAAAGAAGAAGCGAAGTTCCAAGTTCTAATTGTTGACGATGATCGTCAGCAAGCGATGTTTTGCGCCGGCGTGCTGAAACGCAAGGGCATGGAAGTGAAATCGGCGCTCAGCGCCGAAGAGGCGCTGGTGGCGTTGACATCAATGCGGCCAGATTTGGTGCTGATGGACTTGTATTTGCCGGGCTTAAACGGCATGGAGCTCACCGCGATTTTGCGTCAGCGCTCAGATTCGCTGTTACTTCCCATCGTATTTTTGAGTGGCGAACAAGATGCGCAGAAACGTTTTGATGCGCTCAATATTGGCGGCGATGACTATTTAACCAAACCGATCCGCCCGCGCCATTTGGCAACTGCGGTTGCAAGCCGCATCAAACGCGTGCGCGCATTGCGTGCCCAGCTTTCCGAGGCGCGTCAGCCGGTGGATACGCATGGACTGTATCGCCGCCCAGCGTTTTTGGATTTGCTGCAACAGCAAGCGGAGCGAAACATTACCGGCGCATCGGCTGCCAACGGGCACGGCGCAAGCGGACAAGCGCTGATTTATCTGTGCGTGGATCACGCCGCGTCGTTGCTGGATGAGCTGGGCATGGTGGCGCAAAACGGCCTAGAACAAGCCCTGTGCGCGCGCTTTGTTGAGGCGATTGATGCCGCCGATGCGCTCACAGCTTTGGGTAATTTTGAATATGCGCTGCTGGTTCAGCGCGCCGATAGTGATCGGCTCACGAGTTTGGCGGAAGCACTGCGACTATGCATCGCCACACGCGCACTAGCGACCAAAAACGATGAGTTGGCACTGACCGTCAGCATCGGCGTGATTGAACATAATGATGCGAAAAAAAGCGCCGAGCGCTGGCTAATGCTGGGTCAGATGGCGGCACAACGCGCGCAGCGCAGGGGCGGCAACCGCATCGAGCGCGGTCAGTTCGAGTCCTTACGCGCCGCGCCCGCCCGGCAAAAAGCGATCGAAGATTTATTAAACGAAGTGACTTCACGCAACAACACCGTACTGGAATATCAGCCGATCGTGCCCCTGCGTGGCGCACCGATTGCGCAATACGCGCAGCTGCTTCGGCTGCGCGGCAGCACGATCTCAACGGCGATGTTGACGCGCACGGACTACGCCGAAATCAGTGATCGCTTGGGCGCATCGGTCAAGCTGGATCGTTTCGCCTGTCAACAGGCAATTCAAGCGATCCGCGACAGTGCGCGCTTTGGCGGCATCACCCGATTGTTCGTGCGCGTAGGCGTTGCCGCGCTGCTGGGCGATATTGCGGCAACAGTGAGGAGTGAAATTGCGATGGCGGCAATCGACGCCAAGCAACTGGTGCTTGAGTTTGATCTGGGCGAAATTGAACTCGAACTAGCCGCGTGCAACCGCAAGCTGGATACCTTACGCAACTTGGGCGTATCCATTTGTTTAGTCGTCGCGCTTAATCGCCCGCGCCTGGAGGCGATGCTGCTCAAACTCAAGCCGGATATTGTCAAATTGCATACCAGTTTAATCAGCGACGCCAACGATGCCGCTGCATCAAAACTGACGCCCACAACTGGAGTTTTGAAATCAATTGCTAGCTTGCGCGAACGCAGCACCGTCATTGCAATTGAAGCGAACAATGCAGAAAGCCTACCCACCCTGTGGGCGCAGCATTTGGACTATGTGCAGGCCGACTTTATTGGCCCTGCGCGCGCGCAGCTGGATTTTTCCTTTGTGCCGTTGAAGCTCGCGCCAATCAAAACCTGAGTGGCGTAGGCAGCGTTTTTGAAATGCCGGGCGTAACGACGGTGACCCATGAGCAGCTTTTGCGCGGCATAGATGCGTTGATGGATCGCGTGGACGAAGTGGAGTCTCGCCGGAAGGCGACACGGTAGATGAGTCTCGCCGGAAGGCGACACGGTAGATGAGTCTCGCCGGAAGGCGACACGGTAGATGAGTCTCGCCGGAAGGCGACACAGCAAATTGAGTCTGCGCTGGCGCGGCTAATTTTGGCGCTCGCCCCGAAGTACGATTAGGCTTCGAATCGAATTCATAGTGGGAAGGAGCCGTGCGGTCGCGTAGTGCCGCCGTTTACTCAAAATATATCGAAGCACCAAACCCGCCGGTAATGTCCGGGCTGGCCTCGTCGAGGCCAAAATCTGCCGATACATCGAGTTGTACGGTGGGTGTCGCCATCCAGGTCAATCCGGCGCCTGCCACGCTGCTGTTTGAATCACTGGCGTTACTGAAATAGCCAGCCTCGACATAAGCACCGACAGTTTCGCTCACGGCAAAACTTAGGCTGGGCGAGATCACGACTGCGTTTTCACCACGCGTATTGGTCGCGTTGACGTAAAAACCTGCGGTGACATCATTTGCTAGATCAAGCGCTAGCGCCACGCCCAAGTCGTATTGTTTGGCATCGTTGCTAAACGCTTGTGCGCCGGTGTCGAAGGTGATGCTGCCCAATGTTGCCCAGGAAAAGGTGTCCAAGGACGATGGCAACGCCACTTTCACGCCGATTCGCGTGTCGCCAGCGCCGGTTTCACTGAGTGAATTGCCGCCCGCTTTGATTTCAAGTCGATTGAAAAGTGCAGTCGCAAGCTGCAATTCGACGCCGTCAAATACGCCAAAGCGCACATTGGTTCCCGCCGAATATTCGGTGAACTTAAAACCGTCAACACGGCTGCGGGAAAAATCGGGCAAGCCTTGTTCTAGCGATATTGCTGCAGGCGGGACGACGTCGGTGGCAAAAGCAATTCCTGGGCGGTCGAATGCGGGCGTGTCAGCTACGGCGGCGTCGACATATCCCAAAGAAATCGTGGTGAGGCTCAGGAACATGATCGCAAATTTCATTGTGTTTGATTACCAGTAGAAAACGAAAACTAAGCCTAACGTATTCCCAGCCCGGCACCGACTATCAAAAGATTTCGGTTTCCGCCGAGTGACTAGCGTTTATTGCCGGGTTTGGTTTTCGGATTGATGCATCGTAAGTCGCTTGATTTAGCGGTCGCGCGGGTTATTTTTGCCCCTCACCCCAACCCTCTCCCCGCACGAATTGTTTGGTTCTTATCAACACTGTGGGCGTGGAGAGGGAGCCGTGTACGGCGCAACAAGCTCCCTCTCCACGCCCGCAGTCTAGGCCGGAACCAAACAATTCGCGCGGGGAGAGGGTTGGGGTGAGGGGGAAATTGATTGTATGTGACGCGAAAATTGAGTGCGAGTAGCTAAGTCAGCGGAAGCGTTTTGCCCCTCACCCCAACCCTCTCCCCGCATTAACACTTTGTTTCAATTGATATTTTCGGGCGTGGAGAGGGAGCCGTGCATTAAGACGAATCCACTCGCAAAGCCGCCAAAACCTGCGCCGCCACACGATCCGGATTGCCATGAACGGCCTCGTCCTTAAAACGCAGTACGCGATAGCCCTGCGCCGCTAAAAACAAATCACGCGCACGATCATAAGCCGCGCGGTCATCATGGGTGATGCCATCGCACTCGACAATCAAACCGTGTGCCATGCAGACAAAGTCAACGGTGTAAATGCCAATCGGATGCTGACGCCGAAACTTGAAGCCCGCTAATTCGCGATCACGCAACAGAATCCACATCACTTTTTCCGCAAGCGTGGATTTGCGACGTAAGCGGCGCGCGAATTGGGTTTGGTTTTCGGATTGATGCATCGTAAGTCGCTTGATTTAGCGGCGGTCGCATGGGCTATTTTTGCCCCTCACCCCAGCCCTCTCCCCGCGCGAATTATTTGGTTCCTATCAACACTGCGGGCGTGGAGAGGGAGCCATTCGCGCCGTACAAGCTCCCTCTCCACGCCCGAAAATATCAATTGAAACAAAGACTTCGCGCGGGGAGAGGGTTGGGGTGAGGGGTAATTTATGTGTAGACGTGCGACACGCCATTTACAAAACACGCGCGCCAAAAAAGGAACCCGCCAATTTGAGGGTAATTGTCTGCAGACAACTGTCTTTATTGCCGAACGCCGCTAGAAATTCATAGGGGAATTCGGCGGCGTTGAAAGGCTGCGTCGCGAGCTGGGATATCGCTTCTTCAATCTCTACGGCGTTCACGGTGGGGCGATTTTGAGCATGAGTGGGGCAAGGCTACGAGCGGGAACGCGGGCTGATGGCCCAAGGGTGGGTGTAAAAAAGACAGTGGCGTTGTTTTTGCTTGTGGGTTTGGTGCGTTTGTTCTGTAAGGCGCGTTTATTTTTGCCCCTCACCCCAGCCCTCTCCCCGCACGAAGTCTTTGTTTCAATTGATATTTTCAGGCGTGGCGAGGGAGCCGTGTACGGCGCAACCAGCTCCCTCTCCACGCCCGAAAATATCGATTAAAACAATAGATAGTGCGCGATATTCCCGAGCAATTTACAGCCACAAAAAACCCCGCTCGCGCGGGGTTTTTTGCTATCAGCTGACGAACAAAACCTACTCACCCGCCTCAACGTCCTTCATCGAAAGCCGGATGCGGCCCTGTTTGTCAACTTCTAGAACTTTGACTTTGACAATGTCGCCTTCTTTGAGTTTGTCGGATACTTTTTCGACGCGTTCGGCGCTGATTTGGCTGATGTGAACCAAGCCATCTTTGCCGGGAAGAATCGACACGAATGCACCGAAGTCCATCAGCTTCACGACTTTGCCTTCGTAAACGCGGCCGGGTTCAACGTCAGAAACGATCGATTCGATGCGTGAACGGGCGGCTTCGGCGGCGATGCCGCTGGTGGCGGCGATCGTGATGGTGCCGTCGTCTTGGATATCAATGGTGGTGCCGGTTTCTTTGGTGATCGCTTGAATCACGCTGCCGCCTTTGCCGATCACTTCGCGGATTTTGTCCGGGTGGATCTTCATTTGGTACAGGCGCGGCGCGTAGGCGCTCATTTCGGTGCGCGGGGTGCTCAGCACTTTCGCCATTTCGCCCAAGATGTGCAAACGCCCGTCTTTGGCTTGGTTCAATGCCGCTTTCATGATTTCTTCGGTGATGCCGTCGATCTTGATGTCCATTTGCAGCGCGGTAATGCCTGCAGCTGAACCGGCCACTTTGAAATCCATGTCGCCGAGGTGATCTTCGTCGCCCAAAATATCCGACAGCACGGCAAATCGGCTGCCTTCTTTGATCAAGCCCATCGCGATGCCCGCAACCGGGGCTTTGATCGGCACGCCCGCGTCCATGAGCGCTAAGGAAGCGCCGCACACGGAAGCCATCGAGGACGAACCGTTCGATTCGGTGATTTCTGAAACCAAACGAATCACATACGGGAAGTCTTCTTGGCTCGGCAAAATCGCCTGCACGCCGCGCTTTGCTAAACGACCGTGGCCGATTTCGCGGCGTTTAGGACCAGACATCATGCCGGTTTCACCGACCGAGAAGGGCGGGAAGTTGTAGTGCAGCATGAAGGTTTCTTTGTATTCGCCTTCGACGGCATCAATCAACTGCGCGTCTTTGCCGGTGCCGAGTGTCAACGTCACGAGTGCTTGGGTTTCGCCGCGCGTAAACAGCGCCGAGCCGTGGGTGCGGGGCAAAACGCCGGCGCGCACTTGAATGCCGCGAATGGTTTTGGTGTCGCGCCCGTCGATACGCGGCTTGCCCGCCAAAATGCGCTCGCGCACGGTGGAATACGATAAGTTTTCGAACGCGCGCGCGACATCGCTGTCAGTTTGCGCGCCCGCAGTCAGTGCGGCTTTGAACTTGTGTTTTGCTGCTGACAGCGCATCGCGACGGTCGCCTTTGTCAGCCACGGTGTAAGCAACGTCCAAATCCGAGCCAATTGCATCCACGGCGATTTTGTCCAGCTCAGGTGTCGCGGTCAGGCCAGCCCAGGCAATCTTCTTCTTCGCACCGGCCTCTTTGACCAGCTCGTTAATGGCATTGATCGCCGCTTGCTGTTCGCGGTGACCGAACATGACCGCGCCCAACATCACTTCTTCGGACAAATTCATCGCTTCCGATTCCACCATCAGCACCGCATTGGCAGTGCCAGCGACGACCAGATTGAGCTCCGAGGTTTTCAGCTCAGTGGCGGTCGGGTTCAAGATGTATTTGCCGTTCGTATAACCAACTTTGGCGGCCGCAATCGGGCCGCTAAACGGCGCGCCGGACAGGCACAGTGCGGCGGATGCGCCAATTAGCGCTGGAATATCAGCATCAATCTCAGGATTCATCGACATCACGGTGGCAACCACCTGGCAGTCGTTAAAGAAACCTTCTGGGAACAATGGGCGAATCGGGCGATCGATCAAACGGCTAATCAGCGTGTCTTTTTCCGTCGGGCGGCCTTCGCGCTTGAAGAAGCCACCGGGAATGCGGCCACCGGCATAAAACTTTTCTTGGTAATGCACGCTGAGCGGCAAGAAATCACGGCCTTCTTTAGCTTTGCGATCACACACGGCGGTGACCAGCACCACGGTGCCATCAACGCTGACCAGCACCGCGCCATCGGCTTGACGCGCGATTTCGCCGGTTTCTAAGGTGACGGTGTGCGCACCGTATTGGAATTGCTTGGTAACTTTTGCCACGTTTAACTTTCCTTATTCACTTATTCATATGGGTCTGTTCTCAACCCGGGATTGGCCTACGTTTTACTCAATTGCAACGACAAAAAAAGGCCGGGAATTTAAATCCCGACCTTCTCTTTACTTCTTAGCGGCGGATGCCGAGCTTGGCGATGATCGCTTTGTAGCGGGCTTCATCGACGCGCTTGAGGTAATTCAACATCTGACGGCGCTGGTTGACCATTTTCAACAAGCCGCGACGGCTGTGGTGATCTTTCGCATTGACTTGAAAGTGACCGGAAAGCTGTTCAATTCGGGCGGACAACAGGGCAACTTGTACTTCGGCGGAGCCGGTATCGTTCGGGCCACGGCCGTGTTCTTTGACGATCGCGGCGGACTGTATTGCGGTTAATGGCATGTTTGTTCCTGATATTTAAGACGGAGACGTGCGCTAAGCCAAGAGTGTCGAGCCAACGACAAGCCGAGCAAAGCGTGAGAGGCTTCAAAAAGCGCGTAATTGTAGGCCCGGCTTTCGCCGATCAGCAAGGCATATTCGGCGCCAACATGGGCTGTGTTCATGCGAAAGGAACGGCCAGACAAACGCCGCTCGCGTTAAGCTGGTCATCCCTTCGCGCAACCCGCATCTACAGGCAAACGATCATGCTAAGAAACGTCATCAACGCCATTTTAATGCTTGTGTTGCTGGGAACGCGACCGGCATTGGCGCAAGCGGAATCTGCGGGCAACTCGAGCACGAGCAAACAGTTAAGCCAACTGTTTGACGACGAGCGCCAATTTTACTGGCACAGCGAGCCATTGGCCGCCACCAGCGATGGCGTGCACGATTTTGACGACCGCTTGCCATCGGTAACGCCGAAAGCTCAGGCGCAAAGGCTAGACGCAGATCAACAATTTTTGCAGCGGCTAAAGCGAATCGAGCGCAAAACGCTTTCGCCGCAGGAACAAATCAGCCACGCGCTGTTTGCGTTTATGGTGGGCCAGCGGGTAACGCTTGCTAGGCATCGAGAATGGCGCATGCCACTCAATAGCGACAGTGGTTTTCACGCGGATGTTCTGTACATGCATGAAAATGCTGAGCTGCGCAACACCAACGACTATGAGCGCTATTTATCCCGGCTGCGCGACGTGCCGCGCTACTTCGATGAAAACATCAGCAATATGCGCCTAGGTCTAAAAGACGGCTTTACGCTACCGCGCGAAATTTTAGGCGGCGTTGCCCGCGTGATCGCAGGCGAGCAATTTGCCCAAGCCGCTGACTGCCCACTATTTTCACCTTTTGAAGCCTTCCCAGTTGGCGTGCCTGAGTCCGACCGCGCGCGCCTAAAGGCTGCGGCTGAACGTGTGATTCAAGACCAAGTGATTCCGACTTACGCAAAATTTCAGCAGTTTTTTAATGCTGAATACCGCGCCAAAGCCCGACACTCGATTGCCGCAAGCGCACTGCCGGGTGGCAAAGCCTACTATGCTGATTTGGTTAGGTATTTTACTACCTTGGCGGATGCCACGCCGGCACAGGTACATCAGATTGGCGTTGATGAAGTCAAACGCATTCGCGCTGAAATGGATCAGATTATTCGCGAGCTGAAATTCAAAGGCAGCTTTAGCGATTTCTTGATATTTTTACGTACCGACCCGCAGTTTTATGTCAGCACGCCAGACCAACTATTGCGTGAAGCGTCTTGGCTTGCGAAACAAGCGGACGGTCGATTGCCAGAGTTTTTCCGGCACTTACCACGCGCACCTTATGGCGTGCGCGCAGTACCGGACGTGTTGGCACCGAATTACACCGCCGGGCGCTACAACGGCGGCGTACCGGGTGCTGCGGGCGAATATTGGGTGAATACCTATGCGCTAAATACGCGTGCGCTGTACCTGTTGCCGGCATTGACCCTGCACGAAGCCGTGCCTGGGCATCATTTGCAAACCGCAATTGCGCGTGAGCTGACTGATGTCCCAAAATTTCGCCTGAATTTTTACCCACATGCGTTTGGCGAAGGTTGGGGCTTGTACTCAGAAAAGCTCGGCATCGAAATGGGATTGTATAAAACGCCCTATGAAAATTTCGGCCGACTCAGCTATGAAATGTGGCGCGCCTGCCGTTTAGTGGTGGACACCGGCATTCACACCGGTGCAATGTCGCGCGCGCAGGCGCAAAGCTATTTGCGCATCAACACCTCCTTGTCTGAGCATGAAATCAGCACCGAAATAGACCGCTATATCGCCTGGCCTGGGCAAGCGTTGGCTTATAAAATGGGCGAGCTGAAAATTTTAGCGTTGCGCCATCGGGCTGAGTCGGCGCTGGGAAGCGCGTTTGATATTCGAGCCTTCCACGATGCTGTTTTGGCGAATGGTGGCGTCACTTTGCCGGTGCTTGAAGCACAGATTGAGCATTTTATTGCATCAGCAAAAAGTGTGCTGATTTAATTTTCTCGGACACACCGACAGGTGTGAAACTACTGGAGCGTCGTAGTTAAGCTCGACCCGCCGTTAAACGATTCTGCAAAACTTTCAAATCTTCCCAAGCGCCGCTAGCACACAGCTGCGCTTGTTCCGGCCAACTCGCTGGATCATGGATGCGATAGCGATCCCCGGCGGCGTTTAGGATTTCCCGTAAGCGTTCTAACGGCGCTTGCGCGAGCTCTTGGAAGGTTCGGATTCCGGCGTTATTGAGCAACTCATTGATCTTGGGGCCTATGCCTTCGACTATTTTCAGATCATCCGCGCGGGTTTGGGCTCGCGCCGCCGCCGCTGGGCGCGCGCTGAGTTCGGTTTCCAAAGCCAAGCGCTTCGCTGCACTCTCATCCAGCAGCGCGCGCAGACGCAGCAGTTCCGCGTTCAATTCGGCCTGTTTCGCGCCGCAAGCGGTTAAATCATGCGCCAAACGCGTATTTTGGGTCGTCAAATCGGCCTGCGTGCGTTCCGCTTGATCGAACTGCGTGCGCAGCGCGCTGGCTTGCCCGGTCAACACCGAATGCGCGGCAAGCGCGTCATCGCGTTCGATTGCCCGCTGCGCCAATTCGCCGCGTGCGCCGGTAATGTCGCCCTCCAAAGTACTAATGCGCCCGCCCATTGCAGAGTGTTCGCTGCGCACGCGGTCAAAATCTGCTTCTAGCGTGCGGCGATGGCGGGCTTCAGCGCTCAAGTTCGCCTCAAGCTTGGCGATCACACCCGCACTTAGCCAATAGCGCAGCAGCGAACCTAAAACAAATGCGGCTGCCAATAGCAGCAAGATTTCAAAACTGTGACTGGTTAACGTCGCAGTGCCAGGGCCTACAACTGGGGATTGCTCAAACATGGACTGCTCCTACTAAAATGGGTCAACCGCCAAATGGCGCAAACACCGCTTGCGCGCGTCGATTCAGACGTTTGCCGTCGGTGCTTAAATTATCTGCTTTCGGATCGTCCGCGCCGCGGCTTTGCGCCTCAATGTCACCACTAAAGCCTGCCTTGCGCAGCAAAGCAACCAGGGCCTGCGCGCGCCTCTTGCCGAGCGGCGCATTCTTTCCCGCTTGTCCGCTGCTATCGGTGTGACCGTAAACGATGATCTGCTTGCCATTCGCAGCACGCACAAAGGCGGCGATTTCCGCCAGCTTCTCCGGGCCTAGTTCGGCTTTTGCGGAATTGCTGTCGAAATACACTTCTAACGGCCCGCTGACGCTGGGCGCGATCGCAGAATTTTGCGCCGGCACCGGCAGCATTTCGCCCGTCCAGCGAAACATTGCCGCTGCAAACGGCGCTGGCGGCGCAGTACCAGCCTTTTGCGCGATCATCAGTGTACGTTCTGGCGCAATCAAATCACGCAACAAATCCTGCACTGCCTGCGCGCGCGCAAGACCGATGCTTTCCGTTTCACCGTCGTACCATTGCCCAGTGATTTCCAAAATCTGCCCGGTCAACCCAGTGTTTAGGGATGCCTTCATCTCCGGAAAGCCGACCCCAACAATCGCCGCGCTGGATTTTTCGTCGAATACCAGCGGCTGTGTGTTCGAAACGATAGCCATCGGCGCAATCAGCGCCACCCAGTTAAATTCCGCTGCGGCAAATCGGATATCTGGCTCGGGTGCCAGGGTTCTGGGCACCAATCGGTTGCTCACTTTGACACGCTCTTCAATCAAGTCATCGACAAACAGATTCGCCACTTCCTGCGCGCGCAGGGCTTGGAGGCTAAAATTCGGGTCGTTGCGTTCGTCGCTGAATGCCAAGCCGGTGATCTCAAGCGCTTGGTCGGGCCTGCCTTTACGCAAGATATCAGCCTTGAAGCGCGCGAACTCAGCGGATGTGTAAGGTTGCGCTTGATCACGCAAAAAACTCAGCGGCAGCGCGCTGGGGGCAACATCAGCAGTCCGTGCGGCTACGGGCGCAGCGCAGACCTGCTTAATGTTGCAATCGTAGTAATAGGTGCCACCGACAAACACCAGTGCGAACGCAATCCAGTAGAGCAACCAACGCAACATGATGAATATCCACAGTTAAACCACGAACGATACTATCGCGCGTCGCTTAAAAGATCATCAAAAACTATCGCCTACGCGCCTTGCCTAGCGCTTGGCAAATCAGCCGTTTTTACTGACCCAACCGCTCTTCATGCAATACGACCTTTGCATTGAGCAGTAATGACGCCTTAAGGCCAGCAAGCTCGGATTCTGCAACCTCATAGCTCAACTGCTGGCGCACGCTATCGCGCGTGGCTTTGTCCGCAACTTTCGGATCCGCATCCGTCACGCCGGTCAGCTCGACGACTACAACGCGATCAGGCGATAGCACGGCGCTAAATCGTGTCGGTTTGCCCGCCGTGGGGCGCGCTGCTTTGAAGACTTCTAGACTTAACATTGCGTCGCGGTTTGCCGCATTTCGGCCCGCTTTATCGGCGATTTCGATGGTTTTCTTTTGCTCAAGTGCAGCGACGTCGAAAATCTTGCCATCGGTCATTAATTTCAGCACCGCAGTGGCCTTCGCTTTCAATGCAAGCGCTTGACGCTCGGCATTTAGCGCGGTCAGCACATTAGCGCGCACCGAATCGAAGGGTTTAAGCACACTCGCCTTGCGCTGGGCTAAACGCAAAATAACGGCATCGCCGGAACTCAGCGTGATCAGCTCGCTGTTTACACCACGCTCCAACACGGCGGCTGTGAACGCGGCTTTAAGCAATTCGGGCTTGCTGGCAAAATCTAATCCACCGGGCGTGGGCGCACCGGACTCTAATTGCCCAATCGCGCTGATCATGCCGGTACGCATCAGCTGCATCCCGGTCGCTTTTACCGCCGCCGCTAACGAGCGCGGATCGCTAATTGCAGCATCCACCATCGCACCGCTCATCTTGTTGAACGCGGCATCAGATTCTTGGGCGATAAACTCAGACTCTAGATCAGCGCGCGCTTCAGCGAAGGTTTTTACCCGCTCGCCCTCGACTTCACCCATTTTGATGATGTGATAGCCCTGCGAGGTCAACACCGGGTCAGAAATTTCACCGGCTTTCATACTGAATAGCTTAGCTTCGAATGCCGGTTCACTGGTGCCTTTTTCTAGGAACCCCAGATCACCACCCTGATTTGCAGAGCCCAGATCTTTCGAATTGACGCGTGCAAGTTCGGCGAAATCTTCGCCTTTGCGCGCCCGCGCAAGCAAACCATTGGCGATCAGAAGCGCGGCTTTTTGTTTGTCCACCGGGGCATTCGCACCGCCGTCAACTTCAACCAAGATATGCGCCGCCTGACGCCGCTCAGCGGTCTTAAAACGCGCAGCTTGGTCGTCGTAGCGCTTTTGCAAAAGCGCCTCGGACGCCACTACTTTCGGCAGTGCGGATGCTTGCACGCGAACATATTCAAAGTCCGCGTACTCTGTGCTCATGTGGCTCGCTTTGTTCGCTTCAAAAGCTGCTTTCAACTCAGCTTCAGTCGGCGCAACGGGCGCTGCCAAATCGTTGACATCAAGTGTGATGAAACGGAAGTTTCGTGTCTGATCGCGAATTTTCAAAAACTGATCGATGTCACGTTCGCTGACCAACGCTGAAGCACCCACCGCAGAACGCAACGCGCTTTTTCGTAAGGCTTCGGTCAAGCGCTGCACATACTGCCCTTCCGTCATTTGGTTCGCTGCAAGCAAGCTTAAAAAGGTCGCGTTATCAAACTTGCCGTCCTTCTGAAAATTAGGATCTTTCGCAATGATTTCGCGAATAGATTGCAGGGAAAAAATCACCCCGGAATCGCTAGCGGCTTGCTCAAGCAATTTTTCCGCAACAATCTCATCGAGCACCTCGCGACGGCGCTCAGTGCTATCAAATGCGGCGCTGTCCTGCCCGGTTTGCAAATATTGTGAGCGTTTTTGCTCGTAACGAACGCCGAAATCAGTGGTCGAGATTTCTTCGCTGCCAACTTTCGCGGCGGATGTATCGGTGGTTGAAACTTGGTATCCACCTAAGCCCGACAGCAGCAGCAGAAACGCCAAGAAACCGAGAATCACAATGGTAATCCAGCCTGAAGATTTATCGCGCAGCGCCTGAAGCATAGACAATCACTTATTTTTAATATGTAGAAAAAACAAAAGCGCCCGTTTAGGCGCTTTTGCAATATGGCGGAGCGGACGGGGCTCGAACCCGCGACCCCCGGCGTGACAGGCCGGTATTCTAACCGACTGAACTACCGCTCCAATAAAAGCGTCGGTTACTACTTTACTACTTACAACAGCCGCCTACTATAGCTGAGGAAAACTGAATCAAACCACTACCAAACGGGCATTTGGCAACCTAACCGCCCGGACGGAACGCGAGAAAGCAGCACTTTGAAAATTGGTGGGTGCTGAGAGGATCGAACTCCCGACCAACGCCGTGTAAAGGCGTCGCTCTACCGCTGAGCTAAGCACCCATTTTTTAAAAGTCGCTTCTTAGTCCGCTGATTCTTTATTAATTTACTGCGTCTTTCAATGCCTTACCTGCTTTAAATGCGGGCACTTTAGAGGCTTTGATTTTCAAAGCTTCGCCGGTCTTCGGGTTGCGGCCGGTGCGGGCTTTACGCTTGCGAACTTCATAGGTACCAAAACCAACGATGGTTACGCTGTCGTCATTTTTCAAAGCATGCGTAATCACAGCAATAAACGCATCGAGTGACTTCGCGGCGTCGGTCTTCGTCATTTCTGCGTATTCAGCAATTGCTGAGACGAGTTCTAATTTTTTCATAATTTATCCTTTCATTCGGCGCAGGGCGCGCTTTGAGTTTTGAATTGGGCGTTTGAGACAAAGCAAGGTTACACAGGAAATTTGGCCAACTACAACGGAACTTCTAAATACGTTGAAGTGCTCGTTAAGGCTGTCAAATCCGCGCAAACCGTGAAAGCACGCGATTTATACAGCGCGGTTTACAAGCTCGCAAGAAGAAAACTGACTTATTTTAAACTTTGTTTGGAAATAACTTAGAAAAACCCCATTTTTGCCGCTGAAGCACGACTAATGCGGGCGCACCACACTGTCTACATCGCTTTCAGAGGCTTTGGCTTCACTGATTTGGGCCGGCGGTTTTTCGATAATCACGCGCGGCGTTGGCGGTCGAACGAGGGCTAAATCCAGCACTTGATCAATCCAGCGTACCGGTGAAATTTTCAAATTCGCCTTGATATTATCTGGAATCTCCGGCAAGTCTTTCGCATTATCTTCTGGAATCAGCACGTGTTTGATGCCTGCGCGAACCGCAGCCAAAAGCTTTTCTTTCAAGCCACCAATCGGTAGCACGCGCCCGCGCAGAGTGATTTCACCGGTCATGGCGATATCTGCCCGCACTGGAATTTTAGTGAGGGCGCTAACCAATGCGGTGCACATCGCAATACCTGCACTCGGGCCATCCTTAGGCGTAGCACCCTCTGGCACGTGCACATGGATATCGACATTTTGATGAAAGTCCGGATCAATGCCTAAATTCTCGCTGCGTGCGCGCACCACGCTGAGCGCTGCATGGATACTTTCCTGCATGACATCCCCCAACTGCCCGGTTTGCTGCATTTT
>JANNYO010000583.1:0-4498 GCA_031410115.1 Rhodanobacteraceae bacterium
GCAGCGGCAGGCCGGCGCGCAGCACCATGCCATTGCCATCACCGGTGCAAGTGTGGGCGGAGGTTGCCGAGAAATACGCTTTGCCATAGCCACCGGTTGCCAAGATCACCGCATGCGCGCGAAAAACATGCAGCGTGCCCTCCGCTAAATCCCAAGCCATGACGCCACGGCATTCGCCGCCTTCCATGATCAAGTCAATTGCAAAGTACTCAATGAAAAACCGTGCATCAAAACGCAGCGCCTGCTGATATAGCGTGTGCAAAATCGCATGTCCGGTGCGGTCTGCAGCGGCGCACGTACGTTGAGCCGGCGGACCTTCGCCGAATTTGGTGGTCATGCCGCCGAAAGGGCGCTGATAAATTTTGCCCTCTTCCGTGCGGGAAAACGGCACGCCGTAGTGTTCCAATTCAATTACCGAAGGTATTGCTTCACGGCACATGTACTCGATAGCGTCCTGATCGCCAAGCCAGTCCGAACCTTTGATGGTGTCAAACATATGCCAGCGCCAGTTGTCCTCGCCCATGTTTCCAAGTGCGGCACTCATACCGCCTTGGGCAGCAACGGTGTGGCTGCGGGTTGGGAAAACTTTGCTGATACACGCCGTGGTCAGGCCTTTCGCCGCCAAGCCCATCGTCGCGCGTAGCCCTGCACCGCCAGCGCCGACGACAATCACGTCGTATTTGTGATGTTGCAATTTATAAGCGGTACTCATTTTGAAGCCTTTAATTGTTTGTCAATGCGATGCGTGCAATCGCAAGCAGGCTTGCGACCGAAAATAACAGCGCCGAAAACTTCACCAAAATCAGCAGCGTCATTTCCAGTGCGCGATGATGGACGTAGTCCTCAATAATGGTCTGCAGCCCGAGCTGACCGTGATAGAACAAGCTAACCATGAAGCACATCAACAAAACGGCAATAAAAGGCTGGGCAATCGTCACACGCACAACATCGTAGTCGGCGTTCAGTAAATGCATGACCAACCAAACAAACAAAATCGACAGCGGTGCAAGCGCAATAGCGGTCAGGCGTTGATACCACCAGTGCCCAACGCCCTCTTTTGCCGAACCCAAACCACGGACTTGCCCGAGCGGCGATTGCAATGAAGCGATGTTTTTGCTCATGTGCCACTCCTTAAGCCAAAATATAACAGTGCAGCGGATATCAGCACGAACAGCACCAGCACCACTTTACCGGTGACATAGGTCGCTTTGATGTCCAAACCATATCCCACATCCCAACCCAAATGGCGCAGCCCGTTTAGCCAATGATAGGCCAGCGATAGCAAGAATCCCGCGATCACCAGCTTGCCAAAAATCGAGGCGCACAGCCCGCGAAAATAGACCCAAGATTCATAGCCATCGGCGAGTGCCAGCAGCCCAATCGCGATGAGCACCGCGCCAGCGCAGAGTGCAACACCGGTGCCTCTGTGAATAATCGACATCACGCTTGTCAGCTGCGGTTTGTACACCTGCAAATGTGGCGACATCGGGCGGTTCGTGTGTGCGGCTGTTTTCAACTGCGCCTCTGCGGCCATAGCGAATCCTTTTTGGCGTAAATTTTAGTCATTCATTTTGCGATTTGAAGCGAACCTGCACTGCCTGCGAACAGTGACTTAAATACTCAAAAATCAATACAACGGCCGTTTTTTTCCCAATCGCCGTAACGCGTTGGATCTAAGCCATTGCGTCCACCAACTTCCTTGGGCGCAACTGCGTCCAAACTTGCATCCGACGGCGATGGATCAAGAGTGGTACTTTCCTTTTGAAATCCAGGGCTTAGCGCTGGATTTTGGTTTTCGTCGTTGTTCATAAGCGTCCGAGAGTAAACTCTGCGCTTGCCGCCCGCAAGCGGCTCGCCCGCCGACCATTTTGACATCAATCACAGCGATTAAGCATTTGAATATCTTGCCGCACCTCAGTGCAATTTTGATAACCGGAGCGGACGCGACGGGTTTTTTGCAATCTCAGCTCAGCTCAAACGTCGAAAGCTTGGGCGACGGTGTCCAGCTGAGCAGTTGGTGCGCCGCAAATGGCCGTGTGCGCGGCTTAGGCTGGCTATTTCGCATGGAAAGCGGGTTTGCCTGGGTAATCGCGGCCGTTACCGCCGATACCGTATTGCTTGGACTCACTCAATACCGTTTGCGTGCGAAAGTGAGTTTAGTCAAGTTCAGCGGCGTGGTTTGTGGCAGCTATGCCGCGCCGATCGAGGCGGCCGAGAAATATTTTGCAATTGACCTTGGCGAGCAACGCTGGCTGGCGTTGCTCGATAATCCGTTGGCTGCGGCAAAAAGCGCTGAGTTTTCGACGCATTGGTTGGCGCATGATCTGGCGGCGCAAATCCCATGGAATGGCGGTGGTGAGCGATTTTTACCGCAAATGCTAGGCTTAGAACGCTTCGATGGATTGAGTCTTAAAAAGGGCTGTTTTCCCGGGCAAGAGGTGATCGCACGCCTGCATTATAAAGGCGAACTCAAGCGCAGCCTGCGCTTATTAAGTGCTGATCACGCGCTTTTGGAGGGCAATTTCGCCTGCGCCGACACCACCGATGAAATTTCGATTTTTCAAACAAACGGCGCTTTAGCGCTGGCGGTGCTGGCAAAAACAGTACCCGCTGAATTCTCGATTTTGCTTGGCAGCAGCCCCGTTCGGTGCCGCCCTGCGAACATCGGCTGACAGCACGATAAACCCGCGCTAAAGCAGCGCACATTTCGCAAGCTTTTATATAGTGGAATCTTCAGCAATTGCATGCGAGAGTTGGCCTGCCCAATTGGGCTTGATTACTCTAAAAAGGTTTTGCTATGAAAACGACGGTGCCAAAATTTGTGACCGCTTTTGCTGCTGGGATTGCAATTGCAGGCTTGCTCAGTGGGGCCGCATTTGCGCAAACGCGCACCTTGAAGTTAGCCGTTGAACCTGACTACAGCCAGGAACAAGCGGCGGAGGTCTACAAGCCGTTTGTTGCCTATCTTGAAAAGACCACCAAATTTAAAATTGAGCTTGTGACCTCGCGCAACTATTCTAGCTACTGGACCGATATGCGCAGTAAAAAGGGCTGGGATCTGGTGTTTGACGAAGCGCATTTCACCGATTATCGCGATCAATTTTATAAGTTCGAACCGCTCGTTCGTGCCGCTGAGCCATCGAGCTACAGCTTGCTGACCGCAGAAGATGTCGGGGTCGGCAATACCAAAACACTGTTGGCGGAAAACATATTGACCATGGCGGCACCCAGTTTGGGCTATGCGCTGCTGTTGCAATACTTCCCAAACCCAATGCAGCAACCGGAAATACGCACCACAGCGGCGTCCTGGGGCGACACCATTCAGGCGGTGTTTGACGACGAAGGTAAAGCGGCGATGGTGCCGTCGAGCATGGCGAGTTTGCAGTCAAACATGTTTGAAGTGGTGAAATCGCGCGAATTCCCTGGCATGGCGGTATCGGCCGCGCCGACATTGGATGCTGCGACCAAAGCGACAATCAAGGCGGCGCTATTGAAAATGCATGAGGATCAAGACGCTTTTCAAGCACTAACAGAATTGCGCATCAGCCAATTTGTACCGGCAACTGCCGCCGAATATCTTGGCAATGCCGATATTTTGAAAAGCTTTTACGGCTACGGGCAGTAATTAGCCGAGGAAATCACCACATTGGGCCTGTATCACCGAAACTGCGGCGATGCCGGCGGTTTCGGTACGCATAACGCGTGTGCCGAGGGATACTGCGCGAAAACCAGCCAGTGCCAATTGCGCCAAGTCGCGCTCTGACCAGCCGCCCTCCGGGCCGATCGCGACTGCAATGCTGGTGCCCGGTTTCGATAGTTTCATGCCGTCACTATTCGGTTCCAGCGTCAATTTTACCTCCGCACTAACGCCCAAACTTAAGCGTTGATCCAAGGCGAGCAGCTGCGCAACATTCGGCACAACCGCCCGCCCGCTTTGCTCGCACGCGCTGATCACCACGCGCTGCCAATGCTCCCGACGTTTAACGGCACGCTCGGCATCTAGATGCACTTCTGCGCGCTCACTCGTTACCGGAATAAACTGTGCAACTCCCAACTCGGTGGCCTTCTCCAGCACCCAATCCATTTTGTCGCCGCGACAAATGGCTTGAATTAAAGTGATTTTAGCGGGTGATTCAGCGCGAGCAGGCTGCGCCTGTATTACCCGCAGCACCGCTGCCTCGGCTTTGGCCTGCAAAATCTCGCAGAGGTAGTCCGTGCCATCACCATTAAAAAGCGCCGCCTTTGCGCCAGCGCGCAGCCGCAATACCTTGATCAAGTGCGCCGACGGCATCGCCGACAGCACAACGGTGCTGTCGGCGGCTAAGATATCTGGCGTGTAAACGCGGGTAATTCGCATAATTTCTTTTGGCTCTGACCGATTTTAAGCTCGAAAAAAAACGCGACGTTTGCGCATCGCGTTCTCCAATTTTAGGATTAAGGAAAGCGGCTGATCTTCCCCAGCTTACTACCAACCGGGTGCGCCTGGAGGTGGCGGTGG
>JANNYO010000584.1:0-8415 GCA_031410115.1 Rhodanobacteraceae bacterium
GGTCACTCTCATATAACCGATATTTTCCTTCGCGAAAAACCTTGCAACGTTATCTGGCAGGGGCCTTGATCCTACAACTAAATAATTGCCGCCTGCTTCGGTTGCTGCTTCACTCTGCTTTATGTAAGTGCCTTTCCAACCGCGAAAATCAAGCCTTCCATTTTTCACTTGCACAAACGTTCGTCCGACGTTGCTCTCAAGAACTCCGTCAAAACGCGCGCCAGCAACTGCGACATTTTGACTGATAGGGTCAGCACCAATTTTCGTTAAAGCATTGAACTCGAAAGCCATATCAGCAGCGCGCGCCTGCTGTGCGAGTGCTTTAGCGCTTGCGCCACGCATACCCGCCATGGCTTTTGCCGCAAAGTTCTCAAAAATTCCTCCCAGTACGGCCCGATAAGGAAGACCAATTAAGTAAGCCTCAGGCGCCACCCGATCAATACCCGACTTCGTACTCGCCGGCTCATCCCCAGGCCGCATCAATCCCACCCAATTGCCAGTTCCATCAAACCGACTGGTTTCTGTAGGCAGCGAAAATAATCGCGCCGCGTTATTCCTAACGACTTGTTCCGATGGCACGCCCCCTTCTACGCGGCCCAACATGCGATCGTAACCTGACTGCAACTGCTCATCTGAAGGCCCAAACGTAAACCGCGCACCCTCAATTTTACCCTTGTCATCCGTGCTGATGTCGGTACGTACCACACCGCGCTTCTGAATTTCATTGATTTGCGATGGCGTAAATTTGACCGTAACCGTAATTGTTTGCTCGGCGCCGTTATTGACGTGCGCTTTTACGTCAAACGTAACCGCTGTGGTTCCATCCGTCGTACCGCGACCGCCGTGACCAGTGTCAGTGCTCTCGCAAACCGATTCAAGCCTGGATGCAGCGCAACCCATATACCCCGTCGGATCCGTCCCCGCCAACGGGTTATTCATCAAATACCCATAAGGATTCAACGACTGCGAATTGCTCGGAAACTGGATAAACGGATCCACGCCTAAGAACCGCCCCAGGCTGTAGTCATAGACCCGACCATTCATATGAATCAGCGCGAATTCGTCCAAATGTTCGTGCCCAGTAAAGCCGCGCTGCGTGCGTTTGCCTTGGTTGAAGTCTTGCCTAGCCGTCAAATTCAGCATGCCCAAATTCGACGTGCCCCAGGTGCCGTCCAGCGCCTTGCCAAACGCATCAAAACCTTTGTGCTCGACCAATATCGCTGCTGCCGAACCCAAACGCTGACCATCCGGCATTGGCTTTTCACTAATCGACACGGTGCTGCCCAAGCGATCATTGTGCAAATAGTTCAGCTTGCGGCCGCCGGGCGCCACGGTCAGCAATGCACCGCTGCTCAGGTAATAGCGCTCCAAGGTAATCGCGCCGCCCACACTTTCGCGCTCGTAGCTTTTATCCAGGGAATAGGTATCCCGCTGCGTGCCATTGCTGACCAGCCTTTGCAAATACCGCCCACTCGGGCCATCATAAAAATCCGACGTGTTAAACCCGCGCTGCATGCGCATGGGCAAATTGCCAATGTCGTACTGCAAAGTCGTGACGCTGCCCGCCTCATTGCGCTGCGTGACATTGCCGTTTGCGTCAAAGCCATAGCTGGTGTAATTGCCGATCTTTAGCGCCACCGACTGCACTTTGTGGGTGCCGGCTTGATAGCTGTAGGCACCCGGAAAATCCTGCGAGTAGTCCGACTTCTTCAGTAGCCCGCCGACAGCATCGTAACCGTAGCTCACGGTTTCAGTCGTGTTGTTCGCAATGGTGCGGCTCGCTGACGTCAAGCGATGCAGGGCGTCATAAACGTAAGTTTCCTTACCCTGCACGCCGGCCTGAATCTGACTACCTTGCAACCACGCGCCGCTGTGCCACTGGGTTTTCAAATTGCCATAGATATCAAAGCGATAGCGCTGTTCCAGCGGCACATTCACGGTCGTGGTTGGCACCGCCGAGCTGCACACGCCGCTGGTATTTACGCACTGCGCCAATAGCCAGCCCGAGCTGTCAAACACCGAATTGGTACGCCAATCGGCATTGTTTGACGCGGTGACGCCATAGCTTTCTGAGGTTACTAAGCCGCGACCATCGGTTGAAGTAATTTGATGAATCGCCGGGCTGCTGGTCGGATTGGTAGCGACGTAATCGGCGGCGAAGCCTTCTTTGACCAGGGCACCTAAGCTGTTGTAGGCCAAATAGGTCGACACCGGCTGTTGATCAATCGCGCTTTGTGGGTACAGCATCTGCTTGGCGCGACCGTAGCTTTTATCAAAGTAGCTCTGCTGATTCAGCGTCAACAACGGCTGATTCGCGACCTGCATTTTAGTGCTGCTGGCGGTCGCGCGATTCAGTGCGTCGTAGCTAAAACTGCGCTCCCAACGCTCGTAGTTATTGGCATTGAGCACGCCCGCGCTGCGAATCACACTTTTCAGCGTGCCGTAGCGGGTGTTGCTTGCGTTTTCATAGACGCTGGTTTCGCTGTGCGCCAAATTGCCGCTGCCATCGCGGCTAGCTTCCGTCCAGGCGCGGCTTAAGACGCGGCCCAAATTATCGTAGCTGAGCGTGGTGACCAAGTTACGTGCATCGGTTTGTGTCTTGACTTCGCCAAAGCCGTTGTAGGTGAAATTCCAGGTGCCACGATCCGGGTCGGTCACGTTCAAGCGGTGGCCAAAATCATTGTAATTGGCGCTGATATTTAGCCCCAGCACGTCGGTAATTTGCAGCGGGTTGCCCCCGCCGTCAAACCAATAGCGCGTCGTTTTCTGATTCGCATCGGTCGTTAAAAGCAGCTTACCCGCGCTATCAAATACGCGCGCCATGCTCAGCTTTGGACTGCCATCGGCGTTGACAGAAATACCACTACACAGCGCGCTTGCGGTGCTGACCTGGCACACGACAATATCGGTATTCAAGCCGCTGTAGCGGTATTCGGTGCGGCGATAGTTTTCCGTGCCACTCAACAGATCGGTGTCAACGCGGTTAAAGCGCTGTAGCTTCCAAGCCGGGCGCGCCAGGGCATCATAGCCGCCGAACTCGGTGTAGGCATTGCCGTTGGAGCTACCGCGATTCGGCTCGTATTGGCGCAGCACCAAGCCACGGGCGTTGTAGCGGGTCTCGCTTACGCTGGCGTTGCTGTCATCCAGTGCCGCGCCATTGACGACATAGCTTGCGTCCATCAGCTTAGCGGCGCTGCGAATGCTGCGGCCCAAGCTGTCTTGATAGGCAATCGACTGTGCACTGCCGTATTGACTAGTCACCATGCGCGTCACCGCACCGGCACCAAATGGGCAGGTGACGCCGGCAACATCGCAGCGCTCATAGGCCATCGTGCTGGGCATGGCGGCGCGGGCACCGGCGGCGCTGGGCGCAGTGGTGCGAATCGGGCGGCCAACCGCATCGAGCGTAGTGCTGGAACTTAAGCCATTCGCGTCAGTCACGCTTATCGGCACACCGAAGCGCGCATCAAAAGTACTGACCGCAGCCTTGCCATTGACGTCAGTAACAATATTAGGAAAGTAACCACCGCTGGCGTCATAGTTCATGCCCGAACTGCGCGCGCCAGCTTCGCCACGCGCGGTTTGCGCTTCGCCGACCATATTGCCAAAACTGCCAAAGCTGCGCGCGATGATGCGCTCGGCTGCCAAGGACGTGCTGCACGCTTGTGCTGTCTGCACGCCGACTAACACCGCTTCGCAATTGGCTTGCCGGGTCGTGCTGTCATAACCGATCAATGTTGTGGTGCTGCGGCTAGGGATGCTTGGGCCGCCCGGATGCGCGCCGCCATAGCTTTGCGTGACCGTGCTGGTGCTATGCACGAGCTTGCCTAGCCACCAGTTTCCGGCGTCATTTTCGTAGGTCGAAGTCGAGGTTGAACTGAGTGTGCGTGCCACCGCGCCGCCTAGCATGTCGGTCAGAGTGGCGTTTTGTGCAGTGACGTTGCTGTAGCTATCGAAGCTGCTGTTGGCGCTGGCGCTGCTAACGATGGTGGCGCGATTGTTTAGGTCACGCGTGGTATTTCCCGAGTTCGTCGCAACCACCCGAATTGGCACATTTTGCAGCGGATTCAGGGTGTTGCAAGCGCCTTTTTTACACAAATAGCCGCTGGTTATTGCCAGCGAAATCGCGTTGGTGCTGGCGCAATTCAAATCTGCCAAGGCATCGGTCGTCAACTGGGTAACGGTGCACACGGTTTGCGACACCAGCGGGAATTTTTGCTCATACACCGTCGCAGAGCGAATCTGGCTGGTCAAATCCTCCGTGATGATTTTACGGAAGCCGGTAAAACCTCGGCCTTTATTGTTGTACATCGCTTCTTCATAGCCATAGCGCGTGCTGTTCATGCCGCCCACGCCATTGCGTGACTGCATCTGCGCCACCACATTCATGCTGGAGGTGAAGTAAAAGTGGTTTGCGTCGACGTAGCCCTGACCACTGTCGCGGCCTGGAATTTTGTACAGTTGCAGCTCAGCGGCGGTGCGCCCGGCTTTGCTAGAGAGCGGGAAATACTCAAAGCTGGCAACCGTGCCATAGGCATCATTGACTTGACGCAGCATGTCGGGGGATTTGGGCGGTAGGTTGCCTAGACGTTCGCCGGCACCAGAATTGCGCGACAGCAGCAGCCGCGAAGGATAAGCCGCAACGGCTTGGATGTCTTGTGCACCACTACTAAAATCAATCTGATCGTTGTAGCCAATGAAAAAGTCAGAGTTGAGTTGATCAGGAGCGATTTGATCCTGACTGATCGCCAAGCAATTCACCGCAAGTGGCGACTGGAACAGACCCCGCTCGCGGCAGCCAAAGCTTGACAACATGTCGTCTAAACCATCCGCATGTAAGTCCTCGTTGTTTATGCGTTTTCCCGGTGAGAACAGCAGCGGCGTCGCGGGTAAGGCTTGCGCAACCAAATTGACCCCGATCAGCGCGCCACCGGATCGCACTTCAACAAATTTCAAACCACGCATTTTGTAAATGCTGGGATTCGATTCGTGATCGGTCATTTGAAAGGTGTTACCGGTTTCGATAGAAGGCTCGCCGTTGGCCCAGAATCTAACTGGATAATTCGCCAGTCCCACATCACGAGGCGCTCTAGGCCCGTTAGGCAAAAAATCCATTTGTGGTGTGGTAGGGCAAAACACTAAAACGTTGCATGCGCCCGGATCGCCACCACGGTTAGCCACAAGACATACCATCGGACTTTCGCGGTAACGCGAATTGCATGCCATCGCTTCAAACGCAAAGGGAACCACAAGTTCGGTTCGGCCATCGCTGTCCAAATCAGCAAATTGTGCAAGCGCGGAATCACGATACTCAATTCGTCCACCCGCAACATAACGCTTTTCGAGCGTTGCGTTGTTGCCAGTGTCAAACGGCGTCGCCTGACTCATCTTGCCACCGACGTTTATCTGCACTTGCCAATTGAGGCCGGGATACACTAAGTCCACCAAGCCATCACCATTGATATCAACCCACTGCGCTTGGGTATCTGCTAAAACTTGACCCGCCAAAGCGATATTCAGATTCCCGCGCGTTAGCGCGCTGACCCCAAGCGCATCGCGCTCAGCAAATCGCACGTCGTTGAACGCAAGTGCGAAAGTATCTGGAAACATTGCAAGCGAGCTCAATACCGGCTTGCCAATAAAATAATCCGGCAAACCATTGCCGTCGAAATCAATCGTTTTTGTGACGACTTCGTGGGTCAAATGCCCCGAGTTATTCAGTACGAACGGTTGCAGGCAAAATACCCGTTTGCGCGCCATGTCAAAACGAATTTGTTGGCCTGCGCCTGGCCCTAAGTTTTGATACCACTCAAACGCCATGCCGGTCGTGTTGCCTGCCGTTGCTGGGCAAGCACTTGAGGGATAGCCACCCGCTAAGTCAGTCAGGCCATCACCATTCACATCAATCATCTGCGGCGAGTCTCGATTCACCGAAAATCGGTCTCGGTAGACTGGGAAAAGCGTGTTGCCGATATTGTCAATAAACTTGCGGCGCTCGTATTGCGCCTCCATAGCCGTCGGCACCGCAACTAACCGCGCACTGGAATAAACGTCTCTTGGGACATTGGGAATCACTACATCTGGGTTGTAGTAATAGAGCGTTATGGTGTTGCTCGGCAATGATTGAATAGCGAAATCAGCCCGCCCATCATTATTAAAATCAGCGACTTCACGCGCACGAAAATCTGCCAATGGATCAGTCGGCAGCAACAAATTAGCCGCCATGATTGAACGATCTGCGCTTTGCGAAATTAGGTAACTGGCATTAACTGACGCTGCTGTGAGCTCCTCCCAGCTCCCAGTCGCACGCAATTCACGCGTACCGTCGCCATTGATATCACCGAATTGAGCGACCTCGAAGGCAAAAAAAGTTGCCTGTGTCGAAACCCCAGTCGGGCGCGGCAAGGAAACCCAGCCCCGCTGATCCAGTGGTGCTGCATCAAAACTCAAACCCGCCTGATCCCAATCAAAAGTGGTCGGCGCAAAGCATTTTTCCACGCTTCCTTGGAGGCCACATTGCTGCACTGACTGCATCAAACTGCGCGCACTGCCCTGGCTATCGCCATACAAAACCTTGTATTTGAGGGCTGGAACGCCAGCCGCCTGGGTACTGATCGTACTGAGGCGCATCGTCTGCTCACTCAATGCGCCAAGCAAATAGCTGCTGGAACGATCCGCGCGCGCCTCATAAACGAAGTCAACAACGCGATCACCCGCTACGGCACCTGTGCCGGTATAGCTTATGCGACTCAGTAAATTTTCACCTGAACCCGCCACGGTATAGCTGTATAAAACGTTATTTTCCGAACGATCTAGTTGGGTGTCGAGCATCCAACTTAAGGTCGAAGCATTCGGTGCGCCAGTAGGTTTCACGCGCGTGTTGCGGATATCGTTACCAGATGCATCCGAACCGAAATACTGGCGTTCGCCAGATTTGGTTTGCACTTGAAAATACAGTGCGCCGTCGCGGGCTAGGCTCGATGATCGTGAGTTGCCTAACTGGGTTATCAACACAAAGCTGTCGAGCTCCGTTTTGTATTGCGTGCCTAACGCGCCGTAGTCGCCAGAAACTGCGATCAAGCGCTCACCGTTCAAACACAATCGATCATCGCCATCAAAACGCACGGGCCGGACATTATTGTCGGTGGCCAAAGTCTGCGGGCAACGCGAAATTGCGCCACCAGCGGACAGGCCAAAGCCCATACCGGCAACGCCATTGCCGCTGCGGCTGGAATAGTTCAATGACACACTCGGCTGCATGCCGTGGCGGCCGGGTGGCAGCAGGATGGGTAGGCTGTAACTTGCCGAACCGCCACTGACCGCCGCTTGCCCGGCGCTGGCACCGGCCAAAATCGGATCATTCGCCTGCGGGGACTGATAGTCGTGTATCGCCGGGTTGTACAGCGCACCACTCGGGTCGTCAGCGATTTCGCCGACACCCACCGGCCCAGGGCCTGTGCCCACGGTAACATTGGCGCTTGCGGCAAACGCCGAACAAAGTGCGCCATTGCAGGCCCGCACCTCGTAACGATAAGTACCTGCGGTTACGGTCGTGTCGGTGAAAGTTAAGGCTGCCGTGCTTCCTAACGCGACGCCTTTTCCTGACGCAGCGACGATGCGCTGCATTTCATAACTCGTTGCACCCGGTGATGCCAACCAAGCCAATTGCACGCCACCACTGATCTGTAACACCGCAGTTAGTGCCGCAGGCGGCGCAGGTGTCGTTGCGGTTGGCAAACGCATCGTCACTGTCATGCTTGCTAAGAGCGCTGTGCCGTCGAATAGTTGATAGCGATAATTGCGCCCGCCCAAAAGCGTTCTAGTTAGCGGACTTACGCCGGGCGGGCTAACGAGTTGAGCGCTATTAGGTACCACGCTCAAATCGGTTTCCTCAACACGTGGATTCGACAGCGTCTGGGCATTCCAAGCGATGCTAGTGGGAACGCCAGCAACACTCGGCGTCGCAATTTCACAGGCGGCGACATTCAACCCGCAGGGCTGGTTAAAACCAACCTGCACGTTGGTGACCACGTTCACCGTAGCCACCGGCGAATACGCACTGCACTCAGAATAATTTGCCGCACTATTGCAGGCTTTGACGCGATAAGAATATTGGCCTGGCCCACTGACGGTCTCTAATAATTCTGTGCCAATGCCCGTTTGCCGGGTCTCCCAAGCGCCAGTGCCAATTTGGCGCTGCACGACATATTCACAGGCACCTGAAACGGCTGTCCAGCTCACTGGGAAGCTTAAAAGGTTGGTTGACGGCGTGAGGCTCGGGGTGCCGGGAGCTGTCGGCAGTTGGCCCGGGCCAAAGCATGTTTGCAAGGTGACCGACGCCAGCAGGTTTTGTGTCGCATTGTATTGTGTGGGCTCAATCCGATCATTTGAGGCGCGTAGCTCAATCACCGTTGG
>JANNYO010000585.1:0-4423 GCA_031410115.1 Rhodanobacteraceae bacterium
GCGCGTCCAGTGCGTCTTGCATCCAACCAAAGCGGGCGGCATCGACAAACGGCGTTTCACTTAAACCTGGCACATACAAAAAAAGCGGGCGCTGATGCGGGCTTGCAGGCTTGCTAGGATCTAGCCCCAAATAAATATTGAGCGCTTGCGTGACGCGCTTAAGTTCATTTTTACCAAAGCGCGCAACCAGCGGTTCCAGCACTGCATGCAAAACGCCATCGCGATGCGTTTCGACAAATTGCATCGCATGCAGCACTTGCGGCAAAACTTGCGGCGACACGGATGCGTCGTCTAGCCAAAGGCCTTTTGCGCGTGCTTTCATTACCGCCCGAAAGTACGCGCGCGTGGCTAAGTCAACATTATTTTGCCGCTCAAAAATCTGCCCATGGTCCAGATGCAGAATAGGTGCATCGGGCAATAAGGCGATGGCGGCGCGAATTTGCGACTCTGCGCGCACGAAATCACCGGCGTTAAAGAATTGCAGCGCTTGATTGCGTAAGTAATTTGCCGCGGCTTGAGTCAATGCCGTGTCGCCTGGTCGGCGAGACTCATTTGCCTGTTCATGGGCGAACCGCTTCAACAAAAAGCGATAAATATTCTTCCCCAGCGCGCCAGCGTGCGGCTGCACTTAAATGCTCGATGCGCAGCGCAGGGTCCCGGCTTTGCTGAAATTCGGACTGCGTGACCTCGGAAAAACCTGCTTTAGATAGGGCTTTTGCAAGTGTTTCAAAGTCGTAGCCGTATTTGTGCGCCTCAAATAGATATCTAGGTTCAGGCCCCACGCCCGCATAGGTCAGGAAATTTTCCAGCAAACTGGCATCTTCCGGCCACCAGTTAAAATTTTCCCGTCGGGCGGCAAAAAACGCCTGATCGCCGCGCGCATAGGCAGCTAAGCACTTGGCGATATCCGGCACCACAACGCGCACCACGCCGCCCGGTTCCAACACACGATAAATTTCGCCGAATAGCGCCATCACGTCGGTTGGATAAAATAAGTGTTCCAGCAAATGTGATAAGTAAACGGTGGCAACCGTGCCATCGTCAAACGGCAAGCCCCACAGCACGTTCATCGACAGCGGTGCCGGCGCGATATCGATATTAATGAATCCTTCCAGATGCACCGGGCCACAGCCTAGATGCAGCTTGAGCTTTTGCGCATCGGCATCCAGCTTTAAGGCATCAAACTGGGCGGCCAAATGCGGCTCGCGCAGTGCACTTAACTCGCGCCGTAAGCCATCGATGCTGGCACCTAGACTCAGCAAACGCCGCTCCAAGCCCGCTCCGCCCGCTGTGCGCAACTGGCTTTCGGCAAATGCGCCCAAACCCTGCACGTCGGCACTTAAGTCATAAATTTGTCGGGCCAGCGTGCTCAAATGCTGACCACTGCGGGCGTGCGCGTCGGTTGCCGTGGGCAGCTGAGCGGCATCCGATTGCGCCTCAACCAGCGCGCCTATTTTTTGTAGATACTCAATAACGCCTGTTGCAGCCAGGGCGTTTGCTGGGTCCAACACGCTAAGCGCGTTTGCCAGGTCGGTGGCACGCATAAATTGTGCAAGCCAACCAATCAGCTGAGGCGATTCCGTGACAAACGGTGGCAGCGCACCCGATGTGGTGTGAATCACCATGCGCCCGTTTTGGGCGCGAAGTACGGTGTCGCTGGCGAAAATCAACATGGTTAAAATAAAAAATAGCTAGAAAGGATGTATTTGTCGCCACTCAGCGGCGCTTTGCCCTGATGTTGAAACATCCAGTACGGCGGAAACATAACTAAGCGCCCCGTTTTAGGTTTGACCGAAATACCCAGCGCCGGGAACTCGGTTTCGCCGCCATCGATAACGTCATTCAAATACCAAAGAAAAACTAAATAGCGATTCGCAACCGGCCCAATCGCATCAAAATGCAGCTGAAACGCTTCGTTGGCGTCTGGCCGATAGCGCTTGAGAATGAGCTCACTAATTTTATCGGTACCAGGAATTGCCAGGATGGGTGCCGATGCCATGGCCTGGTTAACCGCGTTGTAAAGCGCAAGATGCTTTTGCATATTGCCAAGTACAAGCTGGCGAAAATTGGTATCTGTAAGCGGCGTGATATCCAGTTCCGTCCAAGCGCTGCTTTCATGCCCGGCACGCACACCGCGACCGTTTGGCTTGTGAAAGCGCGCCAAAGCATCAAACGATTGCAGCATTTGCTGGCAAAAGCCAGCGGGTAGGGCGTCATCGAACACCTGGATATAGTCAGCAACGGCTTGTTGCGTGGGCGCGTTTAGTGCAGGCATCTTGATGCGAATCGGTGGTTTAATCCGGCAACATTGCCTGAGTTGCATCAAAATGACCATCCCGATCCCGACGCCTGCGACCAATTTGTCGCTGCAAAACGCTTTCGACGCCCTGGCAAACGGCAATCCAGGCCAAGCGTTGACTTCAGCTGATTTCGCCTTGATCGCGCTGCAAAACCACACCGGGTGGCTGACCGCAAAAGGCTTGGCACATTCGGCCTTAGGTGACGCACAAGCGGCGGTGGATAGCTATCGGCAGCTGATTTTGCTCGAACCCACAGTGCCTGAGCACCACGCTAATTTGGGCAATGCGCTGCTGGAATTGAGCCATCCGCAGGCGGCGTTTGCGGCTTTACGACGCGCCCAGCAGCTTGGGTTTTCTGACGGCAGCGTGCATTTTGCCCTGGCACGCGCTGCGTTTGAGCTGGGTGAAGTCCTGCTTGCGCGCAGCGAAGTCGTCAACGCACTAAAAAAAGGCTTAGATCAAGATTTGGAAGTCGCACTTTTTTATTTGAAGTGTTTGATCGCGCTGGATGAAATTGAACTCGCGAAAGACAACGCGCAGCGATTGCAGTTAGCACCCATGCCCGCCGATTTGGCCTGCGAATTCGCGTTTTTGGTGCTTCAGCTGAGCGACTACGCGGGCGCTGAAGCGGCGTCACTTAAAGTTTCCCAGGCGGTGCCAGAATACCCATTGGCGTTGATTAGCTTAGGTTTGAGCTACGAGCGCTCGAATCAGCTAGACAAAATGCGCGCTACTCGCGCTCAATTGGCGGCGTTGCAGCCTGAATTCGCCGCCGATGCAGCGATTGCGCTGCGCATGCAGTCCAAAGCCGGGCAAACCCTCATGCAGTTTGACGCGCGCTTGGCGGCGCGGGATAAGCGTTTTGATCAGGTTGTGGCGTTGCTAGAACCGTTGTTGAGCACCCAGTTGGAGTCTAATTTACGCATCGCACTGCAATTTGAACTGGCAAAAGCCTTCGACCAGACGGGCGCAGCTGAGCGCGTTTTCGAGTTGCTTAGCGAAGCGCACGAAGCCCGTTTTACCCAGGTTGCGGCGGCACATCCGAAAATGGCGTTTGAAGAAGACCCGTTGATGCTGCTGAATCAAGAGTTCCCCGAGTTCAGCGCGCTGCGATCACACGACCATTGGCTAGACCCAGTATTCGTCGTCGGCTTCCCACGCTCGGGCACGACGTTGTTGGAACAGTTATTAGACGCCCATCCGGCGTTGCAAACTTTTGACGAACAGCCGTTTTTGCAAAAATGCATCTTGCGCATGCAAGATTTAGGCTTGCGATATCCGGCGGACCTTGATCAGTTAAGCCGCGAACAAATCAGCATTCTGCGCGCACACTATTTCGCGCTATGCCAAGGCGTTAGCCCGAATTTGCCTGAAGGCAGCCGCTACGTCGATAAAAATCCGCTGAATTTGGCGCGCCTACCACTCATTCAAGCGCTCTTTCCCAATTCGAACGTGATCATTGTGATCCGCCACCCCGCCGATTGCGTATTGAGCTGCTACATGCAGCATTTTCGTGCGCCGGCCCTTGCCGTGGCAATGCGAACTTTGGCGGCAACCGCGCAAATGTACGACCGTGTGTTTGAGTTTTATCAGCAGGCGTGCCCGAAGCTGGCGCTGGCGATGTTGGAGCTAAAGTACGAAGAATTTGTTGCAAACCCTGCTGAAACCGCAAAATCAGTCATGGCGTTTTTGCAGCTGCCCTGGGTGCCCGAGCTAATGAATTTTACCGAACGCGCAAAAACACGGACGATTTCGACCCCTAGTTATGCCGCAGTGACCGAGCCCGTGAATGCGCGGGCGCTCAATCGATATCAGCGCTATTTGCCGCAGTTTGAGACAAGCGGCGCGCTTGAACGTTTACGAAAATGGTTTTCGTACTTTTCTTACAGTCATTAAAAAACCGCGTGATTTGCATCACGCGGTTTTAAGATTTCATACAAACGTCGAGTGCTTAGAACGTTGTGCTTGAGTTGATCCAGAAGTAACGACCTACCGTATCAAAGGTCCGCTCATCGGTGTTGCCGTTGAGGGTATTGTTTTGATAGAGCAATGGCGGCTGATGATCGAACAAATTGTCGATACCAAAACGGAACTTCGTATTGATTGGTTCGAAATTGTAGCTC
>JANNYO010000586.1:0-2075 GCA_031410115.1 Rhodanobacteraceae bacterium
GCATCGGCATCGGCTTCGGAAATTTTTGCGGCGGCCATTCAAGATTATGGTCGGGGCTTGATTATTGGTGAGAACACTTTCGGTAAAGGCACGGTGCAGCAAATCATCGAACTTGATCGTGTCAGCAACTCGAAAAACGGCCCGCTGGGCGAGTTGAAAATGACGATTCAGCAGTTTTTCCGCGTCAACGGCGGTTCAACCCAGCACAAAGGCGTGGTGCCTGATATTGCCTTCCCAAGCACGATTGACCCGAAAGAGTTTGGCGAATCAAGTTTCGACAATGCCTTGCCCTACACGGAAATTCCGGCAGCGAAATTCGTGCGCAGCAACAACACCAAATCGGCCGACATTGCCGCGCTGACGGCGCGTTTTCAAAAGCGCGCGGCGAATGATGTGGAGTACAAATACTTGCTAGAAGACATCAACGAGCGCGTCAAAGCGCGCGCGGAGTCCTCGGTTTCGCTGTTGCTGAGCGAACGCAAGACCGAGCGCGATGCTTTAGAAGCAAAGCGGCAAGCGCGTTTAAAAGCGCGCCAAGCTTTGGGTGATACCAAAGCGGTGGAAAAAACCGGCGAGTTGGACGACGGCTTAGACGGCGCGGAGCGCAGATTGGCGGATCGTAAAAAAGTCGATGCCGATGCACAAGATAAGGATGCTAATGATCCGTATCTGGATGAAGCGGCGCGTATTATGGGCGATATCGTAGGCATGGCGGATCCAAAAACCCGGCTTGCTTTAATCGCGCAGAACGCCAAAAAGTAGCGGGTCAATGACAGCCTGTGCCAAGCCGATCGCGCTATTTGTTGGGGCGATCCTTGGCTTCGCCCAGGTTTGCGCACAAGACTTTCCAAGTGACGCGCAAATTCGCGCCCAGGCCGCAAATCTACCGGCGGCCGTGCGTGCTAGCCAGATTGAGCTAACCCCGCCGCTGACAGCTGCGGCAAAAGCGCTGACTTCGGTGCCGCTTACCCTGCCCAGCTTGCCGGACGTTAAATTAGGCGGGCCGATTAAAATTCTGGGCGTGCGCGTCCTACCCGGCACGCGCGCGCAGCTAACTTGGCGCAGTGCGGCGATGGGCTTTGGCGAAATCGGCGCGCCGGTGGTGGTGATCAACGGCAAATTGCCCGGGCCTGCCTTGTGTTTGACCGGCGGTGTGCACGGCGATGAACTCAACGGCATTGAAGTTGTGAATCGCATTTTGCGCAAGCTTGATGCCAAAAATTTGTCCGGTGCAGTGATTGGTGTGCCAGTGGTTAACGTTGGTGGCTTCCAGCGCAACACCCGCTACCTGCCAGATCGACGCGATTTGAATCGCTATTTTCCTGGGCAACCGCAGGGCAGTGCTGCCAGCCGCTTGGCGCATGGGTTTTTCCACTCGGTAGTTTTGGGTTGCGACTATCTGGTGGACTTTCACACCGGCAGTTTTGAGCGCTCGAACCTGCCACAGGTGCGTGGCAATTTGCGTATTCGTGAAGTGCTGGAATTCACCCGCAATTTTGGCGCTACGACCGTGCTGCACTCGTTTGGCGCGCGCGGCATGCTGCGCACCGCCGCCACCGAGGCCGGGATTCCAGCGGTAACCTTTGAAATCGGCGCACCGACGCGCTTGGAGCAAAAAGAGATCGACTTCGGCGTGCGTGCGGTAGAAACGCTGATGAGCAAACTCAACATGACCAGTCGATTGCGCGTCTGGACGCAGCCGCAGCCGGTGCTGTATCGCGCAACTTGGCTGCGCACAAATCAAAGCGGGCTGCTGATCTCGAAAGTCAATTTGGGCGACAACGTGCAAGCGGGTCAACCGCTTGGCACCGTACGCGATCCTTTATCGGGCGCTGAGTCCGTGATCTTGGCTAGCCTGCCCGGAAAAGTGATTGGCCTAGCGCTTAATCAGCAGGTCATGCCGGGCTATGCGGTGTATCACTTAGGCGTGCAGTCCTCGGAAGCGGAGGTGATGCTCAGTGCCTTGAATCCGCGCCTGTTAAGTCGCGGCGGCGTTGAAACGGCGGTCGCCGGTGAGGAAGAGGAAGACGAAGATATCAGCGATGCGGATGGTGAGCGCTGAGGCGAAACGCCAC
>JANNYO010000587.1:0-2885 GCA_031410115.1 Rhodanobacteraceae bacterium
TTTCGGCACCGGCTATTCCAGCCTCAGCTATTTGCGCCGATTGCCGATCCAAAAGCTCAAGATCGACAAAGCCTTCGTGGGTGATTTAGGTGTTGACGCCGACGATGCCGCGATCATTGACACGATTATTGCGATGGCTAAAGTTTTGAAGCTCGAAACTGTCGCTGAAGGGGTGGAGACTAAAGCGCAATTGGAGTATCTGGATGCAAAAGCATGCAGTGAAATCCAGGGCTATTTTATCGCCAAACCGCTGTCGGCCGAAGCTGCAACCTTGTTTTTAAATCGCGAAGCGGAGCGTAGCAACATCCCGGCAGCGCGCAGCATCGGGGCTGTTTGACAGGACAGATGTTTGACAGGACATGCACGCCACTATTGATTTGTCTAGCGCGCTAAACAAATCATGCAATTCGCTTATTTTGCAGTCTAGATTGTGCTGTGATTGCGTATCCTACGCGGATGCTTTTGCACCGAACTGTTCTAAATTCGATTTTGACCCTGGCGTATCAACTCGTCGGACTTTGCTTGCTCATGGTAGCAAGCCATGCGACGGCACTCGAACGTAGTTTTGTATTTCGCTCGATCTCCAGTGCCGACGGCCTGGTGCAAAATACCGTCAACGCTATGCATCAAGACCGCCGTGGCTTTGTTTGGATCGGCACCCAGGGCGGCTTGCACCGCTATGACGGCTATCATTTCAAAGTGTTTCAAAATGATCCGGCGCACGCCAGTTCGATCCCAGACAGCTTAATCAACGCCATTGATGAAGACGAACTCGGTGGTATTTGGATTGGCACCGATGGCGACGGCGCTGCACGTCTAGACGCCGACAGCGGTGCGGTGTTGCAGCGCGTGCAATTGCCCGGAGATCAACGCGTTACGGCATTGCGCTACATTCAGGGCGTGGGCGTGTGGGTCGGCACCCGTGCAGGGTTGTATCTTGCTCAGGCAAAGAAACCCGCGCGAATGCTTTTGTCGCTCGCAGCTGGCGATCAAATTACCGCAATCGAAATTGATCTTCAGGGCGTGCTGTGGGTAGGCACACAGAACAGTGGCATTTACGCGTTAAAGGCTGGGAAATTCGAGGCGATTGCCGCGCCGGAGATGGGTTGGGTGCACCAATTTAGCGTCGATGCGGCGAATCGAATTTTGATTGCAGCAAGCGGCGGATTGTTTGAAATTTCACCCGAACGGGTTGCGGTTAAACGCTGGCTGGAAGCGGCAAAAAACCTAACCGCAATCGTGCAGGCGCCAGACGGCGCATTTTGGCTAGCCATTGACGGCTACGGCTTACGGCGCTTGGATTTAGCAACTGGGCAAAAACTTGAATTCCAAGTGGACGCCAATTTTGCCAGCAGCCTGCCGGATAGCGCAATTTCCTCGCTGATGATTGATAGCTCTGGTCAGCTTTGGATCGGCACGCGCACCCGGGGTGTGGCATTAACCGACACTGCTGGCGCGCCGTTTAAGCTGCTTCGCAGCCCCAGCGATATCGCTCAAGGGCCCGGTGCAAATAGTGTGCGGGCGCTGTGCGCACAGGGCGATGTGCTTTGGATTGGCACTGAAAATGGCAACCTGCACCGGCGCGTCACAACGATCAAAACCGACGTCAGCCAAATCGATTCAACAATACCCACCACCACGCTACCCGACACCGACTTTAGCGCCATCGTAAAAGCAAAAATTGCGCCCACTGGCAAGCTGCGGATCAACGCATTGGCCTGCGGCAACGCGCAAGAGCTAATCATTGCCAGCTCAAACGGTGCGTATTCCTTGATGCTCGACGCGGAAAACGGCGCACGTATCACGCCGCTGTTGAGTGGCGAGCAGCAGCATCAGCAAATTCGTAGTCTTTTAGTTTCCCGCGATGGCAGCACTTGGCTGGGCACCAACGAAACCGGTTTGATTCGATTAGATGCCTCGCGCCGGGTGACGGAATTTTTCCCGCCCGGTGCAGGGCAGATGCCCGCACCGATGGTGTTAAGCCTGTTTGAGGATCAGCAGGGGCGCATTTGGGCCGGCACGATTGCCGGCCTTGCGATGCTCAGCCCTGGTCAAGTGGCTGGACAAGTCCGCTGGCAGCAGTTTTTTTCAAGTGACAACTCCCGATCAATCCCGAGTAATTTGGTGCGCACCATCATGCAGCAGCGCGACGGTACACTCTGGATTGGCACCCACTCAGGGTTAGCGCGACTGGACAAGTTAGATCCGCCGTCAGCCAACGACCAGAATTGGCGGGCAAAATTTTCGCGTTTTACCATTCGCGATGGCCTACCCAATCCAACCGTGTACTGCCTGCAGGAGGATAAATTTACCCGACTTTGGCTGAGCGGAAATTTGGGGCTCGTCAGTTTTTACCCGGCGACTAGCCAATGGCGCAGTTTCGACTTGCAAGACGGCTTGCAAGATTTGGAATTCAATGGCGGCGCCTGCACGCGCCTAGATGATGGCCGTTTGGCGTTTGGCGGCGTCGCGGGCACGAATTTGTTTCGCCCAGAATCAATCAAGGACTCCAATTTTACCGCGCATGTTGCACTACTGTCGGTGCGGGTCGCAGGCCTTGAGCGCGCCCTGCGTGCGGACCAACTGTATGACGTCAAGTTTGCCGAGCGCAGCGTTGGTTTCGAGTTCGCCGCATTGGATTTGCGTACACCCAAGCGCAACGGCTACGCCTACAAACTTGAAGGTTTTGATAAAAACTGGTCGACCGGGCAAGGCTTAGGTCAGGCGAATTACAATAATTTGGCGCCCGGGCAATATCGATTTTTGGCGCGTGGCAGTAACCGCGATGGCGTTTGGAATCCGGCGCAAATGGAAATCGCGCTCACGATTTTGCCGCCCTGGTACACCAGCGCGTATGCCCTACTGGCCTACACCACCGGAATCGG
>JANNYO010000588.1:0-4305 GCA_031410115.1 Rhodanobacteraceae bacterium
CCGCAATCGCTTCGGCAAATAAAATGACTACACCGCCAACAATAAAAGCCAACGCGACAACCAGTGGCGTAAACATTTTACTTTCAATAAATTCACCAAAAATTTTTGCTAAACAAATGACGGGCAAACACGCAATCACTACATTCAGAGCAAAGCGCTGCGCTGATACATCGTTGGTTATGCCAGTTAGCGTCGCAAATATACGCGCACGGAATTCAATTAAAACCGCGGCAATCGCGCCCATTTGCACCACAACCATAAAACTTTTGACATGATCAATATTAAAATCGATCAGGCTATTGGCCAGAATTAAATGGCCGGTGCTAGAAACTGGCAGGAATTCAGTCAATCCTTCAACCAAGCCCAAAAAAATTGCTTTGAGCGCTAAAATCCAATCCATATGATCCTTTGAAAAACCTATTTCAGAAAATTCGTCATCGCGGCGATCTTTGTGCGCTTAAGGTTGCTTCACTGCGCAATGACAAAGCAGCTATTTAATCGCCAGTGCCAACTTAGGCAAGCGCG
This sequence comes from Rhodanobacteraceae bacterium, assembly GCA_031410115.1. GTDB lineage: Bacteria > Pseudomonadota > Gammaproteobacteria > Xanthomonadales > SZUA-5 > JANNYA01. The sequence goes on from JANNYO010000588.1 coordinate 526, forward strand.
CATTGAGCCGCTTATAAATCTCATTGGTAATATTGCAAGCGCACTGGGCGTTAAAATAAAGTGTGTCTTGTGCGCGCAGCACGGCATCGGCTTTGCGTTCTTTTTTTAGCTCCGCTTCAATCGCCTGGATTGCCGTGTCAATCTGTGCCAGCGCCTTTTCGTTCGCTTGACCAACCGCTTGTTGCGCCAAGCTGGCGTTTTTCTGCAACCCAGCAATCTGCAACAGCAGCGCGGCTTTACGCTGCTGGTTCTGGCCGTTTTGCCCAGGTTTGCGCAATTGTTCAAGCTCAGCGCTCAACGGTTTAACGGCGAGCTCATAGCCAGTTTGAATCGCTTGAATACGGGTATCGACGTCATGCAGCAATCCCTTCATCGCGTTCACGCGATCAAAAGCATCGCGCGTGTCGGAAATTAAGATACTTGCGGCATGCGCAGTACCCGCAACAACCAGGAAAAGGCCGACAAAAATTGACTTCATGGTGCCAAAAACTGCAATTTAGCCAAACGCATATCCAACGCTTTGGCAACCTCAAGCGTGATATCCGGGCCGCTTAAACCGAATTGTTTTGCCACTGCGGGCTCCAGCACCGCATCTGCGCGCTTAGCCTTTGCCAACGTTTCGATCACCAGCGGCAGGGCAACGCGTAAGTCACTTAACGAAGATTCCAGCGCTTCCGTGAATTCGGGATTGAGCACGCCAGGCTTGCCGGTTTTTTTCTGCTGTGCCGATTGCGCTTCAACTTTCAAACGCGCCACGACCGTCGAGATCGCCTCCACCCGCGCGCTGTCGGCGATCAGTACGACATTGTCAGCGTGGGCAAAACCCGCGCACAGCAGCATCAGCCAGAAGTATTTCACGACCGTAAACCCACGCCTTTTTCCACCATGTTCCAACAGAGCAGCCAAAGCGCCACCGCGATTGCAACCGTCATGCCCAGCGCCATCGTCAGCGACACATCGGACTGCCCGAGAATGCCGTAGCGAAACGCTTCCACCATATACAAAATTGGGTTTAAATGGGAAACCGCCTGCCAAAATGGCGGTAACAAACTGACCGAATAAAATACACCACCCAAATAAGTCAATGGCGTCAAGATAAAGGTTGGAATAATCGCAATATCATCAAATTTTTTCGCATACACCGCATTAACAAAACCTGCCAATGAAAAAACAATCGCTGTTAAAATCACAGTAACCAGCATAATCAGCGGGTGTGCCACGTTTAAATGGGTAAAAAACAGCGATATCAGCAGCACAATGGCACCGACTATCAAACCACGTGCCGCGCCACCCGCGATATAACCCGCTAAAATGACCCAGCTCGGCGTGGGCGATACTAATATTTCCTCGACATAGCGGCCAAATTTCGAGCCGAAAAACGAGCTGGACACATTGCCATAGGCATTTTGGATCACGCTCATCATCACCAAACCGGGCACGATAAACTGGATGTAGGGGAAGTCCCCCATTTTACCGATGCGCCCGCCAATTAAATTACCAAAGATCAGAAAATACAGCGTCATGGTAATCGCAGGCGGAACTAAAGTTTGACCCCAAATGCGCAAAATGCGCGAAACTTCCTTAATAACGATGGTTTTAAAAGCAACCCAGCTAGCATTTGTACTCATTATGGCGCTCCCGTTGGCTTGCCGTCGTTAACGATGCGCACGAATAACTCTTCTAATCGATTGGTTTTATTACGCAAAGATTTGACTGCAACGCCGGCGGCTGAAAGTTTTCCAAAAAGCCCATTGAGCTCCAGGCCTTTCGGCACTTCGACCTCTAGTGTTTGCGAATCAACCAACAGCACGTTAAACCCGGCCAAAACGGGCGCCGTTTCCATCGCTTTGCTTAAGTCCAATACAAAGGTTTCTTTATCCAATTTTGTCAACAGCGATTTAACGCTGGTGTTTTCAATAATCTGACCTTTATCAATAATGGCGATGTTCCGACACAGGCTTTCCGCCTCTTCTAAATAATGCGTGGTCAGAATAACGGTGGTGCCAGCGGCGTTAATATCTTGCAGGAACTTCCACATCGAGCGGCGAATCTCGATATCTACCCCAGCGGTCGGCTCGTCCAAGATCAGTAAGCGCGGTTCATGCACCATGGCACGCGCAATCAGTAAACGCCGCTTCATGCCGCCGGACAGCGTGCGTGAAATGGCGTTGTGCTTATCCCACAGCTGCAATTGGTTTAAATATTTTTCCGCACGTGCCTTTGCCAATTCGCGTGGCACGCCGTAATAGCCGGCTTGATTAACGCAGATATCAAATGGTTTCTCGAATTGGTTGAAATTAAATTCCTGCGGCACCAAACCAATTTCGCGCTTCGCCTGGGCGCGATTTTTGCGTAAGCTGGCACCGAAGACTTCAACATCACCGTCGGTCAAATTTACCAGGCTCGAGGTAATGCCGATCAGCGTGCTTTTACCCGCGCCGTTGGGGCCAAGTAGGGCAAAAAAATCTCCAGCCTGGACGTTAAGCGACACGCCTTTCAGCGCTTTGACGCCGTTTTCGTAGGTTTTCTGTAAATTGATGACGCGCAGGGCGTCGACACCTTGGTTTGTTACTGGGTTTGCCACGCAAGCTGCCTGAATAGAACGGAACTAAAACCGAGGACGCGAGTATCGGCGGCTTAGCTTATACACGCCAGCTAAAACGCGAGCGGATATGCTGCACGCCTCTAAATAGTCAGAAAGCGCAGCGTTCGACTTGCGCGTTCAATCACCGAAGGAATTCACATGGCTGCGCAATTTCCAATCAAACTGTCCGACAGCCGAATGCTGGCACCCGACGTGCGCCATTTGGTATTCCAACGCAGCGATGGCGAAAACCTGGGCTATATCCCAGGGCAATTTTTGCAAATCCATTTTGACGTCAACGGCGCACCCAGCAAGCGCAGCTACAGCTTGGCAAATCCGCCTGAAACGGTGGCAAGTAACGCTGTGGAAATTGCGGTCAGCTATGTCAAAGGTGGTGCCGCAACGGCATTACTGAGTGCGCTGGAAACCGGCGGCGAGATTTCCGCCAGTGGCCCGTATGGCCGCTTTTGCTTGATGGACGCCGATCAAAACGCGCGCTATTTGCTGATCGGCACCGGCACCGGCATCACGCCTTACCGCGCCATGCTGCCCAAATTGGCTGAACTCATTACCGCGCGAAATATCCAGGTCGCACTGATTCAGGGCGCGCGCACCGGCGCTGAACTTTTGTACGGCGATGAGTTTCAGGCGTTTGCCGCAGCGCACGCAAACTTCAAATATTTCGCTTGCACCTCACGCGCGCCGACGGGTAGTTACGTTGGCGATCGTGCCGGCCACGTGCAAAGCGTATTTAGTGAGCTCAACTTGGATGGCACAAAAGACATCGCCTATCTTTGCGGCAATCCCAACATGGTCGATGAATGTTTTACGCAGTTAAAAGAGGCGGGTTTTCCAGTGCCCGCGGTCAGGCGGGAAAAATATATTTCTTCGAAGTGAGATCGAAACCGACGGTATTTTCTGAAAACAAATCGTCACGCAATTCTGGCGCCCGTGGCGTGCCAACATTCCAAATCATTCCCAAGTGCGCGAGCCAACTGATCACCTGCCCTGCTGGGTCGAGTTGACCCGACTCCAGACCAATGTGCGCAGATTCGGGAAAGGCATGATGATTGTCGTGCCAGCATTCGCCCATGCTGATTAAGCCCATCAGATATCGATTCGGACCAAAAACATTGCGCGCTTGCACTGCTGCACCGCGCACGTGGAAAGATTTTTGTTTGCCCGCTAAATCTGGC
>JANNYO010000589.1:0-7619 GCA_031410115.1 Rhodanobacteraceae bacterium
ACGGTCATAGGCCGCGCGTACTTTGTTGGCTTCGCGGTGCGCTAGTTGGCGTTCGATCACGTCAGGCGCGAATTGGTGCATCTCGTTTAGGCGTGTGCTTGCCATTGCCCGGAAACCGTGTGCGGTCATTTCGGTGGCGGTGAAGCCCAAGCGCCGCAGTGCCGCGTTCAAGGTGTTTTCGCTGATCGCGCGCTCGTACACACGCACGCCAGGAAAGAGCAACGCGCCGGAACCAGTGACCGGCTTTAGCTCTGCCAAGATCGCGAGCGCTTGGCGGCTTAGTGGCACGTCATGCGGTGCGCGCATCTTCATGCGCTTGGCGTCAATTCGCCATAAGCCCGCGTCAAAGTCGAACTCTGACCATTGCGCATTGCGGAGTTCGCCCGGGCGCACGAACACCAACGGTGCCAGCCTGAGCGCTATCTGTGTGACGAAGTGCCCTTCAAAGCCATCGATTGCGCGCAGTAGTGCGCCAATTTTGGCCGGTTCGGTAATCGCCGCGCGGTTGGTCGTTGTCGCTGCGGTGAGTGCGCCGCGTAAGTCTGCCGCCGGGTTGCGCGTGATGTAGCCGCAGGCGATGGCGTAGCGAAAAATCATGCTGAAGTATTGCGAAAGCCTGTGCGCCGTCACTAGCACGCCGCGTGCTTCCAGGGTGCGCAAGATCGCCAGCATATCGGGCGCTTCTAAACTCTCCACGGCCCGCGCGCCGATGGCAGGGTATGCGAACGATTCCAGCATCCAGCGCGTTTTCTTCATCGTGGCATTCGTGAGCTTAGCCTCTTGTTTGCTCAGCCAATCCCGCGCTACCGCCTGAAAGGTGCGCTCGCTGCGTGTGACTTCGATCACTTCAGCGGCAATCACGGCGGCTTTGGCCTCTTTGCGGGTGGCGTTCGGGTCAATGCCCGCCGCCAATTGTTCGCGGGCCTTGTTGCGCTTAACCCGCGCCGCTTTTAGGGGGACGTCAGGGTATACGCCAAGCGAAAGCAGCTTTTCCTTACCCCCAAAACGATACTTCAGCCGCCAAAGCTTGCCGCCTTGTGGCGTCGCGAACAGAAACAAGCCGCCACCATCAAAGGTCTTAGTGGGCTTGCCCGTAGCTTTCGCCTTTGCAATGGCATTCTTCAATTCTATGTCGGAGGTAGTATCTATTGGCATTGGGGGTATCCATTTTCGGGGGTAGATGCACTTAGGCTCTGTTACCCCCAACCATACCCCCAAATACCCCCGGATACCATCAAATCAGCTTGTACGCTGTTGGACGCTAAACCCATAAAAAAACCCGCTGTTATGCGGGTTCGTGGACTTAGCTGGATGCTGTTGAATGGGTATTTGGTGCCCCGAGCAGGAATCGAACCTGCGGCCTTCCCCTTAGGAGGGGGACGCTCTATCCACTGAGCTACCGGGGCGGATACATTTTTCGTGTCGCATTGTGGCGAGACAATTGAAGTGTGCCGACTAGCGCTGGTGATGAGCAAGCGCTAGACAGCTAGATTGATTCATCCGGGCTAGTTGAAACGAAACTCTGCGACGATGCTGATTGCCGGAAAATCAACGTCGAGAGTTCTGCTGACGCCGCCAACGCTGCCAGAGAAAATGCCCTGCGCCTGATAACGTGAGTAATTGACCGCCATGCTGAAGTCTTCGGTCATATCATAGCCAGCGCCAAGACTAAAAAAGGGTCGCGAGCCCGTCTTTTTAAAGGGGCGGGTTGCGCTACCAAAAACTTCTTTGCCTTTGACGTCGAAATTCGCTAGACCGAATCGGCCTTCCAGATAAAAACCTTGAGCGTCATCCGGGTGGAAATCGCTGCGCCCACTTAGTGCGACCGTTAGTGCATCGGCATTGAGCTCAGTTGGGACATTGACGGTGCCAGAGAATGACCCGAGATCGCGAAAGCCAAGCTCGGCGCCAAAATTGTCGGTAAAGCGCCAGCCTATGTCGATTCCTGCCAGGCTGCTGGAGTCTTTGATGTTCTTTTCGTCGATATCCGAGCGCCCGACTTCGCCGCGCAGGTACAGCCCTTCGCGCGCGTGCGCGAGCGTTGAAAAAGCCAGGGTTGCGCAGGCGAGGGTGGCGAATAAACTGAATACAGCTGGTTTCATTTGGGTGCCTTGAAGGGTGTGTTTTAAGGGTGTGTTTGAAGGGTGATTTTGGCGTGCAATGTTGGTCTGGATCGAGTTGGCTTAACCGCTGACGCGAATCAGTTCGCGCAGCTTGTCAGCACCCGCACTCAAGTTCGCTTTGCATCCGCGTTCTTGTAGGGTAAGGGGGTGCAGCTCAAAATTGAAGTCCCCCGCCTTAAACTCAAACCAAGTCTTGTGCCAGTCTGGTTTGAGCAATTGCCGCTGTTGCGCCGGGATCGACAATTCTTCAAGGCGTTTTTGCACTTGATCAGGATGTTCAGCGCGGCACTCGATCTGAATCGGGCTGCCCTTGGGCGCGTTGCCCGCAACAACCCCACCAACCGCACGCGGCTGAAATTCGGTCAAGAACACCATTGCCTCCAGCGCCGCATAGCGCATGTCAGCAATTCGTTTGCTCAAATGTGGGTCAAACAACAGCAGTCGTGCGCTCAATGCGGTGCGCACAGCGTCGCATTTCGGCAGGTTCACCGGTTTGATGCCAAGCCGCTTCGCCGCGCGGCGAAGCGCATCCAGCGGTTCGATGATGCACTCTTGCTGCATCAATTTTGCCGCTGCTTCAATCAATTCAGGGTGTCGTTCAATTGACATATGCGGCTCAAAAGGCGTCGCAACTGCGCGGTTCAAAATGATCTAAAACAACTCATACGGATCGCTTTCGGTTTGTACACTTGCGCTACCGAGTGAACTGCCAAGCTTGCTTAAGTCTTCCGTGCGAAACACTTCCATGATGCCAGCGGAATCGCCCGCGCTGGTCAGTAAGCCATTGTTGCCATTGATCCGCGCAGTGGTAACGCCGGTCGGTTGTTCAAGAATTTCTTCGGGTTTTCCTTCTAAGGCTACACGCATGAAATCCATCCACATGGGCAGCGCCGCTTTACCACCATATTCGCCCTCGCCGAGCGAGCTAAAGTCATCAAAACCCACCCAGGCTGTTGCCACCATGTGGGCGCTGAACCCGGAAAACCATGCATCCCTGTGATCATTAGTCGTGCCGGTTTTGCCCGCTAAATCCGTGCGACCGAGCTCCATTGCCTTCATGCCGGTGCCGCGTTTGATGACGTCGCGCATCATTGTGGTGATGATATAGGCATTGCGCTCGTCGATCGCACGCGGTGCCAGTACAATTCCGCTGGCAACCTTGATGGGCTGGGTTTCGCTCGGCGCCAATACGCCGCCGTCTGATTTCGCTTCATCACCTGATTGCTCGGCAAGCGCGGCGGCCGCGCGTTCGGCATCTTGGCGATTCAATTCAACCTCCAGACGTTCTGGGCAAAGCTGACAGGCGCGCGGCGCATTCGCGTCGAAGATTACTTTCCCGGTGTTATCTTCAATTTTCGCGATTAAATGTGGCGTAACCAGAAAGCCAGAGTTGGCAAATACTGCATAACCGCGCGACATTGAAATCGGCGGCGCGGCTGAAGTGCCAAGCGCCATCGATAGGTTTTCCGGAAGCGATTCGGCGGAAAAACCAAATCTTTGAATGTAACGCCGCGCATAGCGCACCCCGATTGCGTCCAACAAACGTACAGACACTAAATTACGTGAGGTTACCATCGCTTCGCGCATGCGGGTAGGGCCGCCAAATTTGTCGTCGGAATTTTGCGGCTTCCATACCTTATCGATCGACGCATCCTCAAACACGATCGGTGCATCGTTGATAATGGATGCGGTGGTAAAGCCCTTTTCCAGTGCGGCGGAATAAACAAACGGCTTAAAACTTGACCCAGGTTGGCGCAGGCTCTGCGTAGCGCGGTTAAATTTGTTGATGCCGAACGAAAAGCCACCTATTAGCGCCCGAATGGCGCCATTTTCTGGATCCATTGCGGTGAAAGCGCCTTGCACTAACGGTAACTGCGACAGCTGCCAGCCGCCGTCTTGGGTACGGGTAACGCGCACAATATCGCCGAGTTTAACCAGCTCGATGAAACTTTTTGGCACCGCGCCAACATAACTTTCTGACTTGTATCGGCGCGCCCATTTCGCGGTCGCAAAGGCGACAACGGCGTCTTGCCCGTCACTTAGGTGCAGGGTGAGCTCCTGCGCACGAACCGCAGTCGCGACACCTGCGGTCAGGCCATTGACCGTCCAATAGGGCTCCAAGGCTCGGTCAAGCTCCGCAGGCGAACCGAGTAGCGCTTCTGCCACCGTGCCCTCAGCACCGCGCCAACCATGGCGTTGATCATATGTTTCAAGCGCATTCGTGCTTGCCGCCGACGCGGCATTTTGCAACGTCGCTTCGACGGTCGTAATAACGCGATAGCCGCCCGTTTGTGCTTTCTCTGGCCCAAGAATTTTTTCTACCTCTAGGCGCGCCATCTCGGCGATGTAGGGGGCCTCGAGCTCCACCGGTGGACTATGCAAGGTTGCTAGATCCGGATCTTTTAACGCCGCCGCTAACTGCGCTTGCGTCAAATAATGTTCGTCAAACATGCGTTGAAGAACATAATTGCGCCGCTCAACCGCAGCTTTTGGGTTGTGAATGGGATTAAGTTCACTCGGCGCCTTGGGCAATGCCGCTAACATCGCGCATTCAGCAACACTCAGCTGTGCGAGTGTTTTGCCGTAATAAACCTCGGCCGCTGCCGCAACACCATAGGCGCGCTGCCCGAGGAAAATTTTGTTGAGGTAAAGCTCGAGGATTTCGTCTTTACTGAGTGCGCGCTCCAATCGAATCGCGGTAAAAATTTCAATTAGCTTGCGCTTAAAAGTCTTTTCGTTGCTCAGATAAAGCCCGCGAGCCAGCTGTTGGGTGATGGTGCTGCCGCCGACGCCTTTTTCACCAGTGGTCACGATTTCCCAGAGCGCCCGCGCAATGCCCTTTGGATCAACACCGTAATGCTGGTAGAAATTGCCATCTTCAACCGCGATAAAAGCCTGCCTTAGTCCTGAGGGCATGCGAACGATCGGCATTGGGTTTCGGCGAGTCTCGCCGAAGCTTGCAATCAAAAGCCCTTCAGCCGATACGATTTTTAGCGGCACCTGAAGTTCGATTTGACGCGCGCTGGCAACGTCTGGAAGTTCTTTAGACACCAACCAATACGCCCCGCCAATGCCAAGTACCGCGACAACAATGCCGAATAGGGTCAAATACGAAAATATTTTCAACAATTTTTTGAGCTTTGGCATGAGCGCACAATTTGTTCAGAAGCGCTAAGTATAGGCAGTAACACTGAACAGACCTGTGGCAGAGCGCGGGCAAACCATCGGGAATTGCACGATCATTAACCGTTCCCTATGCGCAGCATAAACGACTCGAAAAAAGCACTATAAGCTTATGATTTTAATAGACAAACGTATTGTTAGGACGCAAACAATCGTACAAAAATACAGTGTCGACAAAGGTGCGCAGGGAAAACATTTCGTTAACATTTTGCGTCGCGAGCATCCAACCCGTGCGCCCGACCGTTTTGAAAAGAATCGCGTTTGTCAACAACTTCTTTTTGCATATCAAGGGCATGGCGCACACTCTTGGAGTGAATTCTTAGTTGCCAGCGGCGCAACTTTGGTATTTAATGCGACAAATCAGGTTTAGCTCGTAAATGTGCGCCACGAGAGGAAAAGTTTGTGGGATTGTTTACTCCAAAAGCACCACCGCTAGTCGGGCTGGACATTAGCTCCACCGCCGTCAAGCTATTACAGCTCTCCCAATCGGGCGGGCGCTTCCGTATTGAGCATTACGCGGTTGAGCCATTACCGCCAAACGCGGTCGTGGAAAAAAATATTGTTGAGGTTGAGGCCGTCGGCGAAGCGATTCGTAGAGCGGTGCAGCGATCTGGCATAAAAACACGATTCGCTGCAGCCGCAGTTGCTGGTTCAGCAATCATCACGAAAGTTTTGCCGATGCAGGCGGGCTTGAGTGAAGATGAACTGGAAGGGCAGATACAGGCCGAGGCAAACCAATATATTCCCTACCCGCTTGAAGAGGTGAGTATGGACTTTGAGGTGCTTGGGCCGGTGAAAGACAACCCAGAAATGGTTAATGTCTTACTCGCCGCGTCGCGTACTGAAAATGTCGAAATGCGGTCAGCCGCACTCAGCTTGGGCGGCCTAACCGCAAAGGTGATTGATGTCGAAGCCTTTGCGATGGAAAATGCCTTTCGCTTGATTGCGGATCAACTGCCCGGCGGTCGCGACGGTTTGGTGGCAATCGTCGACATCGGCGCTACCATGACGACCCTTAATGTGCTGAAAAATCAGCGCAGTATTTATACACGCGAACAAGTGTTTGGTGGTAAGCAGCTGACCGACGAAGTCATGCGCCGCTACGGTTTGTCATACGAAGAAGCCGGCTTGGCCAAAAGACAAGGCGGTTTGCCCGAGAGTTATGAAATTGAGGTGCTTGAGCCCTTTAAAGAAGCAATGTCGCAGCAAGTTAGCCGATTGCTACAATTTTTCTTTGCAGGTAGTGAGCACAACCGGGTTGATCAAATCGTCCTGGCGGGTGGGTGTGCATCGATTGCTGGCGTCAAAGAGATGGTGGAGGAACAAATCGGCGTACCAACCGTAATTGCTTCCCCGGTTGCCTCCATGACGCTGTCGGCTAAAGTTCAAGCGCAGGCACTGCAAGCGGACGCCCCGGCGCTAATGATTGCATGCGGATTAGCACTGAGGAGCTTTGACCAATGGCAAGGATAAATTTACTTCCCTGGCGTGATGATCGGCGCCAGATTCGCAAGCGCGAATTTTGGACCCAAATGATTACAGCGGGCGCGCTATCCGCCTTGGCCGTGTTTGGCGGCATTATGTTTATGGACAAGCAAAACGAACTGCAGGAAGCGAATAACGCTTACTTGACGGGGCAAATTGCGTTGTTGGACGCGAAGATCGTCGAAATTAATGCACTTGAGAAAAGCAAAGCAAAGCTTCTTAAAAAGAAGGAAATTATTGAAAACCTGCAAGGGGATCGATCTTTGATGGTTAATATCTTCGACCAGATCGCGCGAACAATTCCTGATGGTGTTGCTTTAGGTGCAATCAAGCAGACCGCAGACTCGATCCAGCTTGATGGTAAAGCACAATCTGAAGCGCGTGTTGCGCAGTACATGCGTAACTTGGATGACTCACCTTACATGAAAGATCCGGACTTAAACATTGTGGTGCTGCAAGATCCAAACACGCCAGTCGCTGGTCAGGTTGCAGCGCCAAAAGCAGTAGACGTCAAGGGTGGCGGTTATCGCAAGGGCTTTACTTTAAAAATCAACATAGACCGACCGAAAGACATGACAATTTTGCCTGAGCCTGGGCAAACAACGGCCGATCCAGTCGCCATGATCAAGTCCGAGTCGATGCCAAGCGATGTGGTTGCGACACCCGCAGTTGCTACGCCGGCTGTTGAAGCAACACCAGTGCAGGGGGTTAAATGAACGTCATTCAAGAACTCCAACGCGTTAATTGGCAAAATCCTGGAACATTGTCCAGTCCCGCCAGATTGACAGTAGCACTCGGTGCGCTTGTATTGATTTGTGCTGTCGGTTG
>JANNYO010000590.1:0-13967 GCA_031410115.1 Rhodanobacteraceae bacterium
AGAAGATAATTTTGATGAATAAGCGCCGGGTCAGTCAATTTTGCTATGTTCTCGTTAAGTGGAGATACCAAAGGGTTTAATATACATTGCGCCAAAAATTGGTTGTATGTTTCGTCTAGGGTATCATAGCCACGATGATTCTGCTCGGATCGTTCTTTTTGCTTATCCCTATAGACAATAAACACAGTAAGCAATATTCCTAACATGGTTACAAAGTTCGCACCGGCCGTTAAAAAATCTAAAAATTTCAATTTAATACTCCAGTTAAGTAAAATTGAAGTGCAGAACTAAATATATTTAAAAAAATAATTCAGTAGCCGGCCGCTTGACCATCTTTACGCGACTCGCTGGCACCGGTATACACGCCCGTTTTTGCATCCCGCATGATCGCTTGGTAGCCGCCATATGGGCCATCCGCGAACTGAATGCGATGGCCTTTGCGCATCAGCGCGCGAATTGTTTCCATGGGGAAGCCAAACTCCAAATTCAAAATACCACCATCCTCCATGTTGCTGTTTAGTCCAGCAGGCTCAGTTGAACCGTCGTGCTGAATGCGTGGCGCATCGCCAGCCTCCTGCAGATTCATATCAAAATCGATTAGGTTCATTACGATTTGCGCGTGCCCCTGCGGCTGCATCGCACCGCCCATAACACCAAAGCTGATCCAAGGTGCGCCGTCTTTAGTAATGAACGCCGGAATAATCGTGTGGAATGGCCGTTTATTAGGTGCATAACTATTCGCGTGCCCGGCTTTGAGCACAAACTGCTCACCGCGGTCTTGCAAAATGAATCCTAGGCCATGGCCATCTAGATAGGGTGCCATACCCGAGCCCATGCCGCGATAATTTGATTGTATAAGGCTGACCCGATTGCCGGCTGAGTCTGCGGTGGTCAAATAGATCGTGTCACCCTCATTGAGGGCGATAGGCTCAATGTTTCCGGGCGCCACGCTCAGCGCTGCATGATCAGGATCAATCAACGCTGCGCGCGCGTCAGAGTATTCGTCGGCAAGTAACGCCGACACCGGCGTTTTGGCAAAGTCTGGATCGGCATAAAATTTTGCGCGGTCGGCAAAGGCAAGCTTTTTGGCTTCGCTAAACGTGTGGATGTAATCACTGCTGCCAAAACCCATTTTGCGCACATCAAAGCGCTGCATGATCTCCAATATTTGCAACGCAGCTAAGCCTTGGCCGTTGGGTGGCAGCTCCCACACATCATAGCCACGATAGTTGCTACTGATGGGCTCCACCCAGTCGCCGTGATGCCGGGCAAGATCCGCCGCGCTCAAAAACCCGCCCTGCGCTTTCATGTAGCGCCCGATCAGCCGCGCAATTTCGCCCTGGTAAAAAGCGTCGCGCCCACCGCTAGCGAGTGCGGCATAGGTATCGGCTAAGTTTGGATTCGTCCACAGCTGACCCTTGGCCGGGCCTTTGCCATCGACGCTAAACTGCTCGAGAAATCCCGGATAATTTTTTAGTTTTGGCACCGACAAACGCCAGTAATAGCTGATCACATCGCTAACCGGGAAACCGTCGCGCGCGTAGTCAATCGCTGGCTGCAAAATATCGCGCATCGGCAATTTACCAAAGCGATCATGCAACGCAAACCAGGCGTCAACTGCACCCGGTACTGTCACCGGCAGCGCGCCGTAACTGGGTACCTCGGTCAGTTTGCGGCGCTGAAATTCCGCCAACGTTAACGCCGCAGGCGATCGCCCAGAGCCGTTGTAGCCATAAAGCTTTTTTGTTTTTACGTCCCAAACGATGGCAAATAAATCGCCGCCCACGCCTGAGCCGGTCGGCTCCATCAGCCCAAGGGCCGCGTTCGCCGCAATCGCGGCGTCAACCGCAGTACCGCCCGCTTTCATAATATCGAGGGCAATTTGGGTTGCCAATGGCTGGCTGGTGGCGGCCATGGCATGTTGTGCAAGCACCTCCGAGCGGCTGGCAAAGCCGCGGTCGGTTAAGCGATCCGCAGCGACCGTGGCCAAACTAAAACTAAGCGCGGCAAGCGTTACATTGAAACGAAAATTAGACATCCTAGGCTACCGAAGAGCGATCAAATGCGGGCTCGTTTGGCAAAGCAAACGCGTATTGTGCAGATTTGGTTTTGGTAAATCATGACGCAACGCCATCGCTTGGGCAATGCGCAATTAAATTTTGTTTTGCCAACAGCAAAACAAATCAACAGGTACTTATTCGCGCGCGCAGTTTTGCGTTAGTTAACGAACTAAATGCGATCTTTGCGTTCACTTCTTTACGATGGAGAGTTCACCATGCCTCGCTTCGCGTTTTTATTTGCGGCTTTAGTTTTTGCGGCGACACTTCACGCATCACCCACGAAAGAACTAAAACGCGCCCGAACCGCGACTGCGGTTTTACAAACCATCCTCAACACGCCGGATGCGCGTATTCCAGATCAACTGCTGCGCGACGCGCACGCAATTGCAGTATTTCCCGACGTGGTTAAGGCCGGTTTGATCTTTGGCGGGCGCCACGGGCGCGGCTTGGTAAGCGTGCGTGCGCCGGACGGCACCTGGTCGAACCCTAGCTTTATCCGAATCACCGGCGGTAGTTTTGGCTGGCAGGTTGGCGTGCAATCGGCAGATGTGGTTTTGGTTTTCCGCTCCGACAAAGGCGTGGAAAATTTAGTCAACGGCAAATTCACGCTCGGTGCCGATGCCTCAGTTGCCGCAGGCCCTGTCGGGCGTCAAGCGGAAGCGGGCACGGATGAAACCTTAAAAGCTGAGATTTTCAGCTATTCCCGAGCGCGCGGTTTATTCGCGGGCGTGGCAATTGATGGCTCGGTGCTGTCTATTGATCACGGCGCCAATCGCGATGTGTACGGCAGCGACATTACTCCGCGCATGCTGTTTGAGAACCGCCTCAACGCGCAAGCGCCGGCTGAAATTGTCGGCTTTCGCGATCAGTTAGAAGAACAAACCGCGAACTAGGCAGTTTTGCTTTATTGCCACTTCAAGCCGCATCAATCAAGTTGATACGGTTGCGCTGTTCAAGCATCAGCACCAAGCCGGCAAAAACGTCGAAGTCGCGCGTTTCCATGTCACTGAATTCCACGCCAAAACGATCTGGGCGCACGTGCGCAATAATTGCCCGCGCCACGACGTGTGGCACGCCCTGAAGACTCAGCTCAAGCTCCACAAGCGCACCGGCGGTCAGCGCGACCGTTTGCAGCGCATTGACGCCATTGATGCTCAACAGCGCCCCGTTTAGTGAAATATCGATAATTGCTGACGAAAACTCAGGCGTGTCCGAGCCGGGAAACCGGACAGCGACAGGTCCATGAATAGAAAATCGGGGCGCTAAGCGGCGTTCAGAAGTGGGAGTAGACATGACTCGATTATTCTTTATGTCGACAGATTTGCAAACTGTTTTCTAAAGCTCAGCCATATTTTTCCGGCAACGTGCCTCAAATTCAGAGCAAACCTTGTTTGACGTGATGCTTGATTCGCGCTCAATACCTAAATTACTTTCATATCAAAAGATTAGGTTCTCCGTATTGGAATATCACTTTGCGTGATGGCCTACGCTGGTATTCTCGACAAATTGTTTTATCTAGCAAACCTATGGAAGCGCAAAAAAGCTACATGCAAGCCCATTTTGCCCGGCTCGATAGTTCCGAGCTTCAGCGCTTGGTTACCGGGGATCAAATGACCGATGCTGCGCGCGAGCTGGCGCACGCGGAATTGAAACTGCGCGGTATAGCGCTTGACTTGGCCGACAGCGAGCTGAGCCCGGTATCAAGCGACGTCGACTTGGGCGCATTCGAAACCCTACGCCAGTTTTTGAACCCAACTGAAGCCCACATGGCGGCGGCTTGTTTGCAGGCCAACGGCATACCGGCATTCGTTGCTGACGCGAATTTGGTGCAGGCGAATATGCTGCTGGGCATCGCGCTCGGCGGCGTGCGACTGCAAGTGCCTTTCGCGCTGACTTCCGAGGCGAAAATAATCCTTGCTGCCTACGACCGCGGTGAATTTGCACTTGATGAGGAAACGAACTAATGTTTTTTGGTAAGAAGAAAGCCGAACTTCCAACTGCCGCTGAAGCGCTGCCTGGACGCAGCACAGAAATGTCGCTCCATAATTTTCACGCGGTATTGGGCGGCACGCTGAAGCCGCCATTTGCTGCTGACTGCCACGAAATGATCATTGGTATGGGCTGTTTTTGGGGCGCTGAACGCAAGTTTTGGCAAACACCAGGTGTCATCAGTACGGCCGTTGGATACAGCGCGGGTTTCACGCCGAACCCGACTTATCGGGAAGTCTGTACCGGCATGACCGGCCACAATGAAGTCGTTCGGGTGATTTACCAGCCCAATATGCTCAGCATCGAGCAACTTTTGCAGCTGTTTTGGGAGGCGCACAACCCGACCCAGGGCATGCGCCAGGGCAATGACGCAGGAACGCAATATCGCTCGGGCATTTACTACACCCGCAGCGAGCAAAAAGTCGCGGCGGAACTTTCTAAGCAGGCGTATCAAGTTCGGCTAACGGCTGCCGGTTTAGGCGCTATCAGCACGGAGATTCTTGCCGCAAGTGCGTTTTATTACGCTGAGGACGAGCATCAGCAGTATCTCGCGAAAAACCCAGGCGGCTATTGTGGCTTGGGCGGCACCGGAGTGAGTTGCCCCATTGCTTTGAACCTGGACGCGAAAGTGGATTTAGCCGTGGGTGCAAAGTTAAACCCATGAAAAAAATCGGCATCACGCCCAGATTTATTGCCGGCGATGGGCTCAGCGCAGGTTCTAGCGCAGTTGATCGGATGGCGGTCGTGGATGCGAATAATCAGCTCGTCACGCGGTTTGGCGGTCTTGCGTTGACGCTGCCGATGTTGCGTGAACTTGATGGCGTGCGTCGACGCGATGCGTTCAAAAGCATCATCGAATGCCTTGATGGATTACTGTTGCAGGGTGGTACGGATGTTGAGCCACATCGCTACGGCGAATGCCCGATCAAACCCGAATGGGCCGGCGACGCGCTGCGCGATCGCTTGGAGTTCGATTTAATCGAGGCGTTTTTGGCAGCGGACAAACCAATTCTGGGTGTGTGCCGAGGTTTTCAGGTGCTCAATGTCGCCTTTGGTGGCAGTTTGTACCAGGACATTCCGACCCAACATCAGCACAACACGTTTGCGGCAAGCGCGGAAAAACAACCGCACGTGCAACACGACACCAGCGCGAGCTATTGTGGCGCCACTCATGCGATTACGCTCAGCCCAAACGGTGTTTTAGCTGCGCTTTATGGCACCACGAGCGGGCGCGTTAACAGCGCGCATCATCAAGGTGTGCGCGCCTTAGCCGGTGGCTTAAGCCACGAGGCTCAGGCGCCGGACGGCATTTGCGAAGGCCTCAGTGCACTGAACTATCGTTTTGTCGTCGCGGTGCAGTGGCATCCTGAATTCCACCACTTAGATGCATCGTTGTTACCTGCGGAGCCCTTGATGCGGGCGTTTTTTGCGGCGTGCGCCTAGTCGCCTCGTCTCAATTATAAAATCCAACTTAAGCTTGAGTCTCGCCGAACAGGCGACACGGCAAATGAGTCTCGCCGAACAGGCGACACGGCAAATGAGTCTGCGCTTGCGGACACGGCAGATGAGTTCAGGCAATGTCGGCCACAACAACACCGCGCAAGATCCGCTTTGCGGACGCAGTTAAGCGACTGATTGGACTGCAAGCGAATTAAAGGTCGTCCAGTGGCGTTCGCCGCAGCCTGTGGCAGCTAGTTCGGATTTTCAAAGCCATTCTTAAACACCGTATCCGATAGCGGTAGCGCCAGCCAAATATCGGCCTGCTGCGTTTCGTCAAATATCAACGCCGTTTGGTTTGACGAGCTGAGTGCAAGTCGCCCGAAAAAGTCGGCATTAGGCTGCGGATTGCCGCCTACGCTGATAATGACGGGGTTGAAGGTAGCGCTGCTGCAGCTGCTATCTGCGCATTCGCGATAGCCGCCAATCGGTCCGGTGCTGGCGTCAAACAGCGCTAGGTTTCCAGGCTTAAAGCGCATCGTGCTGGTGCGATCGTTACGGCTAAACGGCAGAAAACTGGCGCTCGTGCTGCTGCAACCGGGATCTGCGCAGCGCACTAGATTAAGGTTCGGGAATAGCTGCGGTTCTATAAACGCCGGTGCGCCGCTGCTTTGCAGGGCCATCGGCGTGGCAACTGCTGATTGTGGGCTAGTTGCAAGCGTAAGCGCGCTTACCGCGCTGCAGCTGGCATCGGCGCAGCGCAGCATACGGCGCTCAATGACATTCGTATTGAAGTTGTTACGCTGATAGCTAACGATGGGTAGATTATCTGCCCCGACGTTGATCGCAAAAGCGCTTAGAAAAGTGTTTAGCACCGGCTCGGTAGCGAGTAAACGCGAAGTTCCGCTAGTGCAGTTAAAGTCCGCACAGAGATAGGTAAACACTTCGTTGGTGCTGTTGTTGAGATACAGCATGACCGCAACGCCATCGGCTTTAAGTGCAAGCTCGGCAACCGTGCTGGTAGACGATCCCGTGCCACTGACAAATCGCGCGTTGCCGCTGGTGCAATTAGCATCTAGGCAGTCCCACGCTTCGGTGCCACCAAAAGCGCTGTAGTAGGCGATGGGGCGGCCGTCTGGGCGAATCGCAATTGCAGGCCTTGAATCTGTGTTGCCACCGCCCGTTGCCCGCTCGGTAACGCTGCTGCACACCAAATCGCTGCATACGCCTATGATCGGCGTGCGCTGTTTGAGCCAAATCGCCACCGCGCGGCCGTCACTGCGCAGCGCCACGCTCGGCAAGCTGACGCTATTGCCGTTAACCGATATGCGCCGTTGCAGGGTTAGACAGTTGAGCTGCGTACATTCAGAGGCGCGCACATCTTTCGCGGCTGCATCGTGGTAAAACGCGAGCGGTCGGCCATTATCGTAGCTGCTGGCAATCGATGTGCCGCCCATGTTCGGGCCGGTTTCCATGGTCAGTATCTGCGGGTTCGTGCAGTCGACGTCGTTGCAGACGTAGCCCAACAGTGAACCGGTGCTTGCCACTTGCGCCGTGATAAACACGTTGCCGGTGGGCAAACGCGTGATCGAGGGTGCCAAGCCTTCGCCAGGCGCAGCGAGGGTTCGTGTGACGAGATTTGTACCGCTGCAATCTAGCGACAGGCAGCGCGCATGCTTGAGGCTATCATCTGCGCCGCGATAGACAATCGTCGGAAGGCCTGCGCTGTCTACACTGATGGCAGGATCACTGCCCGCACCCAAATCCGATGTGCCAAAAGAGTTAAAGGGCGACACTGCCCTGGCAAAACGAACTTGACCGGTCGTTTGATTATCGTACACCGCAAACACGCTGGTGAAATTGCTCAAGTTGGCGCCAAAAGCCACCGCGCTGTTGCGGCCTACATCACCACTTAACTCAATCGTGTTCACACTGCCCGCGCTGCAATCGGCATTGCTGCACGCATAAACGCGCGCATCGCCGACACCCGCCGTGGCTGCGTAATAGCTAATCACAGCGAAACCGGTCGCTGGGTTGATCGCCATTGACGTATGCTGGCCAACATCACCGCCGCTATCAAGAATACGATCCGTCGACAGCCCGCCGCAGCCGCTGTTATTGCCGCAAACACCGGCACGCAAATCCTGATTTGTTGCGTCGTAATAGGCCACTAGTGGCCGATTAAACACGCCTGGCAGCGCTGCGCTGACAAACTGGCCGCGATCACCGCTGCTGGTAAGCGTGGCGCTAATCGTACAAGCTGCGCCGCCGCAGGTGCCAGCAGCGAGCGCGCCGCGATCGGCAAGATAGTAGAATCCGGTGCGCTGATCGTTCGCAGCACGGACATAGGCAAAGTGCTGCGCAATTTCATTGTCGCCAGCCAATCGCTTAATTGTGTAGCCCGGCCCGGGGGTAATTTGCGCTATCGCGCTAGCGCTAAATGCAAAGGTGGAAAGGAGCGCTAAAACGCCCAGCAAAAAACGCTTACGCGGGATGATTGATCGGCTCGAACTCATTTTAAACGTGCTCAGCTAAATGGTCGCCCGATGCTGAGCGCGAGCCTATGCGCTTGGCAAGCCCTGAATTTAGCCAATGCGCTAGACAGCAAATGCACTGGTTAAATACGCTTGGGGGTTAAATACGCTGGGTAAATACGCTTGGGGCACGCACTTCTCAGAAAAATTCGAACCCCAATTCGGGGCCAGTCGATAGGGAGCAAGAATCGCTACGCCAGCAAAATTCGCCGCTCGGCGCTGCCAGCCCGAGCGCGTATCGCCAGCGCTTCACCGGCACGGCATCGAGGAATCGCTGACGCGCTAAGCCGAAACCGCCAAAGTCTCGCGCCGATACATACGGCTAGCGACGAATAGCAATACCAGCGCCAGCAGCGTGGCGCTGCCGGTTGCGATCAACGCCGGGATCAGCTCAATCGGCTCGCCGCGCACCACGCGTTCAATCAGAAAGTTGTGACCAAAAAACGGCACTGCGTAAAACCAAAGTAGCGGTTTGATCGGGTTGATCGCCAGCATCATGCTGGGCAGCGCGGGAATCAACATCAATAAAGACACCTGCGATTGCGCTTCGCGAAAACTTTTGGAAAATGCCGCGAGTGCGGTTTGCGCGGCGGACGCGACCAACGCCAGTGGCACCAGCAGCAAAAATAAGAACAAGCAGCCCTGCGCGTTCAGCGCTAATTTCATGCCGAATTGCTCCAACGGCACCATCTTAAAGCCGACCAAATACAGCAGCAACGTTAGCGCCAAAGAGGTCAAGGCAAATGCAGCGCTGGCGCTGACTTTGCCAAACATAATCTCGCCGCGCGCCAGTGGGTTGATCAGCAAGGGCTCCAGCGATTGGCGTTCGCGCTCACCGGCGGTGGCGTCAATTGCCATCGACATGCCGCCCATAAACAGCGTCAAAAATAATAGGTACGGCAGCATACTTAATACTTGGCTAGAGCGGCTTTCAGGTGTCGACAGATCGGTTTGTCGAAGCTCAATTGGGCGGATGGTTTCTGGATTCACGCCGCGCGCCAGTAGGCGCAGGCTGCCCATTTGGCGGCTGTAACTTTCAATCAGCACTTGCGTGCGCGAAATCACCCGCATCGCGGTTTGCCGGGATGGATCGTAGAGCAGTTCGACTTCAGCGCTATGGCCTGACCGCCATTGTTCGGGGAATTTCGCACCAATACGCATGACGATATCAAAATCGCGCGACTTGATTGCCGCTTCCGCATTGCTCGGTGCGGGCATTACTTTTACGCCGTGCTGGGCCAGGTACGCGACGAAATTCGGCGCGTATTGCGCATCGACCACGGGCAGTTCCAGCAGCTTTTCCGCGCGATCTTTTTCCAGATTCAACACCACGCCAATCAGCACAGCAAACAGCACCGGGCCTAACAGTGGACTGACCAAAAACGTGGTCATCATGGTGCGCCGATCGCGCATATTTTCTTTAACTTCTTTGAGAAATACCGTCAGCCAACGCATCTTCACGCCATTAATCCTTCATCACTGCCGATAATTTTCACGAATGCATCTTCCAAATTGTTGCTGCCGCCCAATTCGCGCAGGCTTTCTGCTGTGCCTGATGCCACCACGCGGCCTTTGGCGATCACCACAATCGTGTCGCACAACGCCGCCACCTCTTGCATGATGTGGCTGGAAAACAGCACGCAGCGTCCTTCAGATTTCAAGCCCAGCATGACTTTTCGCAGGCTGCGCGTGCTCATCACATCCAGGCCGTTGGTCGGCTCGTCTAGGATCACATTTTTAGGGTCGTGCACCAAGGTACGCGCCAGCGCGGTTTTCACCCGTTGGCCGTTGCTGAAACCTTCGGTGCGCCGATCTAGAATTTCTGCCATATCAATGCGCGCACTCAACTCGCTAATGCGCTTGGCGATCAAGGCCTCCGGAATGCCCTGCAGACGGGCAAAGTATTCAATGTTTTCGCGTGCGGTCAAACGCTTGTACAAGCCGCGCGCATCGGGCAAAACGCCCAGGCGCGTGCGCACCTCAGTGGCCTGACTGACCGCATCGAAGCCATCCACCAAAACCCGGCCCTGATCGGGCGCCATCAGCGTATACAGCATGCGCATTGTGGTGGTTTTACCAGCGCCGTTCGGGCCCAAAAGCCCGGTGATTTGCCCATCGAGTGCGGTAAAACTGACGCCTGCAACGGCGTGCACGGGCGCTTTTTTCGTACCGAAAGACTTGTGTAGGTTTTCCACGCTAATCATGGCGCTGGCCCGGTAAATTCGAGAAAAAACGGTGCCGGCAAAATTTCTTTTACGCACGCGGTGTCGAGCAGTTTCGGCTGCATATCCTGCAAAAATTTCGCCGCAAGCTTTGGAATACAGCCGCGCGCCAAATTTACGTGCCCCATCGCGGGTGCGACGATATGCACGGCGTTTGACAGCCCCTTCAGCACTGTCTCGCCGTAGCGCGGTGGCGTCACTGGGTCCAGCTCGCCCGAAATCAGCAGGGTCGGAACAGCGCTTCTGAGCGGCTGAAAAAAATCTTTCGGGCGTGCGCCCTTGGGCCATTCCTGGCATTGCACACGCAGCATTTCTTCCATTTCACCGCCCAACAGCCGATTCGCATCGCTTGGATTGGGTTTTAGGAATTCAGCGTCTTCCGCGCACATCACCGATAGCTGCATGCCATAGCTCATCGCGTCACCAATACTTTTTCCCGCCATTTCACCTTGCGCGACCAACGCTTGCGGCCGACCTTGTTTAGCCTCGTCGAGCAATAACGGCAGCAGTGCGGAGGTTTCGCTGGCATAGGAATAGAAGCGCGCCATGCTTTGTAGCGCACCGATTCCCAACGGAAATGTCGCGGTTTTGCCAGTAAGCGGATCGGGCATGCTGACTTCGCGCGGGTTGGCTTTCAGATCGCTATACAGCTGCGCCAACGTCAGTGCTGGGTCGCCAAATCGCGCGAAGCAGGCTTTATCACCCACGCAGCGGGCAAACTGTTTTGCCAGCGCGTCGTCCAATGCCGCAGCGTGTTCAGAGCCTAAAATAAGCTCGTTTGGCGCGATGCCATCCAGAATCAAACTGCGCGTGCTGCCCGGAAAGTGCATGGCAAATTGCTGCGCCACCCGCGTGCCATAGGAAAAGCCAATCAAGTTGAGCTTTGGCGCGCCGATCGCTACACGCAAAGCCTCTAAATCATGGGTCGCGTCGGTGGTGGTAAAAAAGCGTGGGTCGACGTCTTGTTCGCCCAAACACGCCTGGACTAATGCGCGGCTTGCCGCCGGATCCGGCTTTTCCAGCGCAACATCCTCGGGCAATGTGCACTTGAGTGCGTGGCTCAAGCCTGTGCCGCGCTGATCAATCAGCAGCAGATGCCGGGTTTTTAAAATCTCGCGAAAACCATTGGCAATTTGCCCATAACTTTCACTCGCCGACTGCCCCGGGCCGCCGGCCAAATACACCGCTGGATCGGCTGCAGGCACACGCGCGTTGGCTACGATCAGGGCAATATGCAGCTTAATCGTGCGCCCATTTGGCTCGGCAAAATTTTGCGGCACCGTTAAGTAGGCGCATTCGGCCTTGCTGAGGCTTAAGCCTTTGCCTATCTCACAGCTGCTAAATTTGAGTTGCCCCAGTTCAAGTGCCGCAGCATTCAAGCTCGCTAATAAAGCGCTCACAGCGACGAAAGAGTGCGCGTATCTCAAGATTATTCGTGTCATTTTTATTCGTGTCATCGCACCAGATTGCCTATCTGGAAGGTTTGCACACAATAGGTCATAAGTCTCGCCGAACAGGCGACACGGCAAGCAAATCCGGCCGAACAGGCGACACGGCAAACAAGTTGTATCAGCCTTCAGTACAAACCTGCCCCAGATCGCCCAGCACCGCCGCCAGCAGCGTCGCGGCTGGTAACGTCGCGGTTTTCAATCGGTTTGGGTAAAGGCGGAGTATCGCAAAACACTGGAATTCATTACCTGGCAATGCGTTATCGAATGCGGTTTCGGCGGTATCTAGGAGCAGCGCCAGCGCATCACGCAACAACCGCTCGCCTGCAACTAAGCTCAACGACTCAATCAAGGCACACAAAATTTCGCCGGCGGCAATCGAAATCGCGCTCATTTCGCCGTGGAATCGGGCATGGACGATGGATCCATCGACAACATTGAGTGCCACCTTGAAGCTGTCACCGCAGAGTGGATTTGCGCCGTGCGCGCGATGGCTGGCGAATGCCAATTCGCCAAAGCGCTGGCGCTTACGATTTTGCGCCAACACCACTGCTTGAAACTGCGCCAGCGGGTCGCTCGCGCTCATTTACCGTGCCGCCCACTCGGTGAGAACTCATTAATCAAATCATTTAAAAACCGCTGACCCAGCTCAGTGGCGCGCAGGGTGCCATCGGCGTCGCTCAACAGGCCGCGCTTGATGGCGCGGTGGTAGCCCGGTTGATCATGCAACACCATGCCGGTGCGGCGCGCGAAATCACTGCTGGGCACGCCGTCATAAAGGCGCAGGGCGTTGAGCATGTATTCCAGCGGCAGCTCAGCTGGGCTCAGCACTCGGCGCTCGACCCAGGAGCTGGGGGTGCCAGCGCATTCTTGATACAAACGGGGGATTTTTTGTTTCGCTGTGCGGGTGATTTCGCCGGTTGCTAAATTGGTAACTTTCGCATGCGCGCCAGCACCGATGCCCAGATAGTCAGCGAAGCGCCAATACAGCTGGTTGTGCGCGCTTTTCCAGCTTTCATTGGCGCTGCCGCGTTTGGCGTAGGCGGACACCTCATAGTGATCAAATCCTGCGCTTGCAAGTTTCGCTTCACAGGCTTCCTGCATTGCCCAAGCGCTGTCATCGTCGGGCAAATCGGCGGGCGGGAACTTGGCGAAAACGGTGTCCGGCTCGAGCGTTAGGTGATAGTGCGAGATGTGTTCCGGCGCCAGTGCTAGCGCCTGATTTAAGTCCGACAGCGCCTCAGCTTCGGTTTGCGCGGGCAAGGCGTACATCAGGTCAATATTGATATTGCGCACGCCCGCTTTGCGCGCCAACGCAAATGCGGCCTGCGCTTCACCGCTGCTGTGAATACGGCCTAAGCGCTTGAGTTTAGCGTCGTCAAAGCTTTGCACACCCAATGAAATGCGATTGACGCCCGCCGCCAAATAGCCCTCGAAACGACCAAACTCCGCCGTGCCGGGATTGGTTTCCAGCGTGATTTCCGCGTCCGGGCGCACACTCAAACGCGCCCGCACGCCGGTCAAAATCGCATCGATCCCGGCGGTTGAAAATAAACTCGGTGTACCGCCACCGAAAAAAATACTGACCACCGGGCGGCCCCAAACGCTCGGCAAATCCTGCTCTAAATCCGCCAACAGCGCGCGGATGTAGTCGGCTTCAGGAATCGTTTTCGGCTGCTGATGCGAGTTAAAATCGCAATAAGGACATTTGCGCACACACCAGGGCAGATGGATGTACAGCGCTAAGGGCGGCAAAGTTAGGCGGGTGACGTCGAAGGGCATGGCGGCAGTGTACCGCGCCGCCGACTGCTCGGCTTTGACTTTAGGAGTCTCGCCGGAAGGCGACACGGCAGATGAGTCTCGCCGGAAGGCGACACGGCAGATGAGTCACAACGCATCACGAAGGTTGCGGTCACATGCTTCGACAGGCTCAGCACGAACGGGTTTCTGCGTGTGCAGAATTGAGAACCGTTCGCCCTGAGCTTGTCGAAGGGCAGAGCTGTAAGCGTGCTAACGGAACCACATAGTGTTATTGCATTCGGGCGCGATTGAAGCACTCCTCACCCTAACCCAATCTCTGCGCTAAGCTTATGTTTAAATTGAGATTTTCTGGCGTGGAAAGGGAGTCGTTTGAGCCAACTAGCCGCAGCCCTGCAACACATTATTTTGAATCGCTGCCGGTGAAATACGCCGAAGCCACTTCGCTTGAGCCTTAGAGTATCCTTCGCAAATTACTGATTTTCGATCCCCAACTAAGGGCAAACTTATGATCCAGTT
>JANNYO010000591.1:0-3513 GCA_031410115.1 Rhodanobacteraceae bacterium
GTTGCTCGACACGTTCGGCGCGGTGCTGAGCATCGAAGTGATGGACTATCGCGAAACCTATGGCGATCAGGTTCGCAATGCCAAATGGCGCGCACAGTTCAGCGGCAAACGCGATGGTGCCGCACTCAAATTAGACGCCGACATTAAAAATATATCCAGCGCAACGCTGTCATGTAAGCACATTACCGATGGCGTCAAGCGGCTGTTGGTGACGCACACATTGCTAAGCGCGCATGGCTGAGGCCCCGCTCGTGCGCACCCTGCGCCGCTGCCAACCCTGGCTGGGCACGCTGATTGAAATCACGGCGGTGGCGGACTTATCCACTGCACAATTGACGCTTGGCGTGCAGCGGGCCTTTGCGGAAGTGGCGCGCGTGCATCGGTGCATGAGTTTGTTTGATCCTACAAGCGAGCTTTGCCGGCTCAATGCCACAGCGCCTAAACATCCGACCGCAACTTCAGACTTGTTAGGTGACGTACTTAAGCTTGCGCTGCAGATTGCACACGCGAGTGATGGCGCGTTCGATCCGACCGCTGCGGTGCGCGCGCAGGGTGATTTTCGCTATGTGATCCAACACGCTGAGCATGTGCACTTTGAGCGGCCCCTGAAACTCGATTTTAACGGCATAGCCAAAGGCTACGCGGTCGATTTAGCCGTAAACGCATTGATCGCCGCTGGCGTAACGCAAGGCGTGGTGAACGCGGGCGGCGACTTGCGTGTTTTTGGCAACAATGCCATCACCGTGCAACTGCGCGACCCAAGCTCCGGCGCGCTCAGCAGTGCTAGCGTTCCGCTAAATAATCAGGCGCTCAGCACCAGCGGCGGCAAACTGCATTGGCGCGCAGCGATGCCAAACGCACGTCGCCGCCCAACCCTTTTGAGCGCGCGCGGCGGCTTTCGCGGCACGATGAGTGTCAGCGTGATCGCCGCCAGCGCTGCCTTGAGCGATGCGCTGACGAAAGTTGCGCTGCTTGCGCCCACACGCTGTGGCAAAATTTTGGCTCAATATGATGCGCGCGCATATTACTTGACGCCTTTTAAGACACTGCGTTCCAGCGCTGCAAGTTATCCGCCCGTGACCGGTTGCGACACAAACTAAATGCCCAAGCGCCCGAAAAACCCGCGCATGCCCCTGCCCCGCTGGCAGCGCTGGGGTGTTTATGGTTTGACTTCAACACTACTGATCAGCGGCGGTGCGTGGCTGATTTTCGAGCATTTCATTCGCATTGAAAGCGAATTTGGTACAGATCATTCGCCCTGGCAGCATCGCTGGCTGGTCGTGCACGGGGTCGCTGCAATGCCAATGATCTGGCTGATTGGCGTGCTGTGGACGGCGCACATCAAACGCGGTTGGGCACAGCATAAAAATCGCGTCACTGGCGGGGTTTTGATTGCGATGTTCACAGCACTTACATTGAGCGCAGCGCTGCTGTATTACCTTTCCGACGACGCATGGCGCAGCGTCAGCAGCGCCGCACACTGGGTATTGGGGCTAGCCTTGATCGTGGGTTTGCCAGGGCACATTTGGTGGGGGCGCAGGCACGGGGCAGCGGCGCGAATAGCGCACTCAGCGGAACTGCTGGCACCCATGGAAATGGCGCGTCAGGTTATCGAGTAAACCGGATAGCGGCGCCATTCGGGCTCGCAATAGCGCATGCCATTGGCAAAAATAAAATCCAGCACCGCCGTTTGATCGGTCAATAAATTCGGATTTTGCTGTTTCCAGCGCGCAAACTTTTCCTTCAACTCTGGTTCGTCGTTGAGCATATCAAGCGCGCTGTCTTCAAAGACGTAGTCGGAATAGGCCTCTTTTTTCTCCAGCACGCTGTTGAAAAAACCCCAGCGAAAAAAGCTGTCGTGCGCCTGTGGCTCAAGCGTTTCAACCGCGTAGCGCGCATTGCCTTGGCGCAAATCCACCAACACATCGCCAGCACGCGCGCGAATTGTTTCGCGCTGCGTCGTTAGTTGTATCTGCTCGTGAAAAAGCTGGCCTTCATATGCACCTGCGCGCGACGTCACACCGGTGATGCGATAGCTCTGCACGGTAAACTCTTGATCAAATTCAAGCGTTTGCAGCTGCACGCCGTTCCACGCCAAGCGCGCAATCACCGCCTGCCAGGCTTGTGGGATCAAATAGCTGACAGGCGCGGGGATCACGGTATCGGCAATGCAACGATCAAAATAAGCGATGTCATCTTGCCATGGCTGACTGCGATCATAGCTCAGGCGTTGATAGTTTCCTAATAAACTTGGACGATACACCGCGCGGTAGCCATGAAAGCGAAACCGCGACGGGCGGCTGTAATCCAATTGCCAGTGCACCGGCCAGTGGGTTTTTGTTGCCGCATCCGCTTTTGCCTGCGCGCGCAGCATATGAATTTGCCGCGCATTTGCCACGGTAAAAGCCAGCACCGTTTCCACCAGCGCACGCATTGCGGCGTAGCGATCAGCGAAGGGTTTAAGCATGTGCGTTTCCGGCATAAATCCAATCGTGTGATGCAGCGCGGCGTAGCCGGTGGAAAAGCGCGGCGTCTCTAAAAAATCGGCAATGCCATCCTCTGGGCATAGCTTCACCGGATTGACGTACGGGCACATCGGCCAGCCGCGCTGCGCCATCGCCTGATAAAGCTCAGGCAGCATGTCATCGCGTAAAAACCCGCCGAGTGCGTCGCCGAGTTTGTCCGCTTGGGTCTGAATCAACGTCATTGTGTAGGCATAGTCAGCGCCGTTAGAGGTGTGCGTATCGACCATCACATCTGGGCTCCAAGCGCTAAAAAAACGATTGAATACCTGGGCGGCTAGGCTGTCACACTTGATGAAATCCCGGTTCAAATCCAAGTTGCGACCGTTCGCGCGAAAGCCGAAAAGCTCAGGCCCATCTTGATTCACACGCGTGCTGTTTTGGCGATTCAAACAGCCATCAACGTTGTAAATTGGGATGAATAAAAACACCGTCTGCCCAAGCGCTGCAAGGCGTTTTGGCGCTACACAAAAATCGCGCACCAACGCCATACACGCATCAATGCCCTCGGGCTCGCCGGGGTGGATACCATTGTTGTTAAAAAAAACGGGGCGCGCCGCGCGTTTGAGTTCATCCCGAGCAAAAACGCCATCCGCACTGACTACACCCGCGTGCATCGCGATGCCATTGTCCGAGGTGCCAATTTGATCGAAATGCAGCACCTTTGGAAACGCTCGACTAAGCGTTTGGTAGAACTCGATGCATTCAAGCCAAGTGGTTGTTTGGTTCTGATTGCCCAACTCAAATGGCGTTGGGTATGGCGATTGATTGGGCATAGCTTGGCACCCCGTATTTTTTTTCATAGTGCCAGAACTCGGTGACTGGCTGAAGTGGGAGTCTCGCAAAAGCGACACGGCAATTGAGTCTCGCCGTCGTAAAGCGTTCTCAAAGCACTTTGCCTGAAATACAAGATTGCTAAGCTGCGCTTGCAGAGTCGAGGCGAATTGGGTCAATTATTTGCCAAGCAAGCCCGACGCGATTCGATTGCTGC
>JANNYO010000592.1:0-20273 GCA_031410115.1 Rhodanobacteraceae bacterium
GATTTGCGGCGCCCTGAATTTAACGACTGGGGCTAACAGTCTCGCCGGAAGGCGACACGGCAAACCAGTCTCGCCGGAAGGCGACACGGCAAACCAGTCTCGCCGGAAGGCGACACGGCAAACCAGTCTCGCCGGAAGGCGACACGGCAAAAAATAACCGTGTTCGGCAAGGTTGACGCACGCAAAATATTGGCATAGGCTTTTGGCATATACTGACTTCTTGGAGCGCCATCATGTTGTACCAACGCACCGCATCTTTGTTTCGCAATGGGCGCAGTCAAGCGGTGCGCATTCCACGTGAGTTTGAGTTTGAGGGCTCTGAGGTCGTTCTGCGCAAAGAAGGCGCACGATTGATCATTGAGCCCGCATTGCCCAAACTTTCGTTTCTTGAGTTCTTACAAACCCTAGAACCGATCGATGAAACGCTACCAGAAATTGAAGATTTGCCAGTCGAACAGGTCGCATTATTTTGAAGCCAGGGGCTCTGGAAACAATGGCGCTGAGCATGGCAACGTGTGGCCTTAAACCCGGCCATCGGTACCTTTTGGACACAAATGTTATTTCGATGTTGGTGCGTCAGCCCACAGGCTCGATTTATCAAAAACTCATTGAAGTTGGCGTTCAAAGTATTTGTACGAGCATCATTGTCGCCGCTGAAATCCACTATGGATTGGCCAAAAAGGGTTCTGAAGCACTCAGCACAAACGTACTCGCAATTTTGTCGTATTTCGATATCCTGCGCATGGACTCGCCAACTGAGCTGCACTATGCCGACATACGATTTGAACTTGAACGTATCGGTCGACCTGCGGGCGCAAATGACCTATTGATCGCTGCGCACGCACGTGCACTGAATCTAACGCTGGTTACCCATAACACTAACGAATTTGCCCGCATACCGAATCTGAAGCTGGAGGACTGGATTGCGAGTTAAGAGCAATCTGAAACATGGGCAAAAAAATCCTCGCAAAACGGCATCAACCGAGCGGTTGATCCTCGAGCACCCGCAGCGCATTCTGTAGCATCTGGACAGCGGCGCGCGACGTATTACACTCTGTCGTGCTGCATCCAGCCGCCGTTCGCCATTGAGACACCTAAAAGATGAAAATTAAGCTATTCCCCCTTTTCAGCGCTGCACTTGTCACGGCCGCGACCCTGTACGCAAGTTCTGCTAGCGCGCAAGTCAAACCCGCCGATGCCTTGCGCTATCGCAAGAGCGCTTACAACGTGTTGATTTGGAACTGGATGCCGCTTGCGAACGCCGTGCGCGGGAAAACGCCTTATAACAAGGCCGAGTTTGAGCGTTATTCGGCGCGCGTGGCGCAAGTTGCGCCAATGCTTTTAGAGGGCTTCCCGGCCGGATCCGGCGTCGGCAAAACGGAAGCGAAGCCAGAAATATGGACCAATTGGGCGGATTTTCAATTGAAGATGAAAGCGTTCGAGAACGAATCCGCGGCCCTTGCGGTACTCGCCAAAGGTGGCGATTTTGAGAAGATCAAGCTGCAATTCAGTAAGGTAGGTGGCACCTGCAAGGCCTGTCACGACAAGTACAAGGCAGAGTAACTTCGATTTGGAACGCTCAACGATTAAACAGAAAAAATAAACCCCGCCGAAGCGGGGTTTATTTTGGCCAATTTTTGTCATTCGTCAGCGCAGCGTTTCGCGCCTTATCAAGCTGGCATCATAAAGCCAAGATCAGGTCCAGGCACGGACAAAATGTTGCTGGTCATATACGTCAAGTTCGGAAAAATAGTGCTGCGATCACCATCTTGCAAGCCGTACCATTTGGACAAAGTCGCGGCATATTGATCCGTCGACAGCCGCGGAATCAGACGCCCGCCGTCAATATCGTCGGGGTTCAAGGCGCCCGTGGGCTTTAGACTGGGCATTTGACCGTAGATGCGATTGCCGTTGACCGCAGCACCAAACACTAAATGGTGTGCGCCCCAGGCGTGGTCGGTGCCGTCGCCGTTGTTGGTCAAGGTGCGGCCAAAATCGCTTGCGGTAAACGCGGTGACATTGTTCGCCAGGGTTGGATCCAGGGTATCGAGCACTTGATAAAACGCGCTGACCGATTGCGAGATATCTTTCAGCAAATCCGGGTGATCGGCGTTTTGCGTATCGTGGGTATCGAAGCCACCGATTGCCGCGTAAAACAGCTGACGGTTCATGCTTAAGCTGACGCGCGATGCGATCACGCGTGCAATCATCAACAGCTGTTGCGCAAGATTAGGCAGCGCATTGACGTTATCTGGCCCTTGCACCAAGCCATTCGCGGTCCAAAACGGCGCAAACTTTGCCGCGCTCGGCGGGTGCGCTGCAATGGCAACCGAAACTTGCGCGGCGGTGTCAATTGAGCGCTTGGTTTTTTGCACGTAGGCACGCTCAAACGCATGCCCTGGCGATGCCGTTGTGGCTAAATTTTGCAGCGCCTTGAAGGTTAAACAGCGGCGGCGGTTATATTCAAACTGGCCACCACAGTTGAGTGTCGGGTTCGTTTGAATCGAGCCAATTTCCTCAACGCCATAAGTATTCATAAAATACGGCGCAACGTTGACGCCGGACTGGAACACGTTGTCGCCATCCAGCGACACATTCATCGACAGTGTTTGGTTTCCCGGATTGCTGTTTGCATAAAACACATCAGCTAATTTGCCGCCCCAGCCAGTGCGGTCGGTCGCATCCGCACGCGGCGTTTGCCAAAGTACCGACTGATCAGAGTGCGAAAACAGCTGTGCGGGTAGCAAAACCCCTGGGACATTTTGATACATATTAAGCGTGGTTGGGCGCACCAACGTGCCGACATTGGCGACAATCGCCGCCCGGCCCGCGTCAAACATCGTTTTCAGTCCGGCCATCGCCGGATGCAAACCAAATTGCCCGCCGCCGAGTGGCGCGACACTTGGATTGAGCGGCAAAATATTTGCCAGTGGCACGGCTAAATTGGATGGATCTCCAACCGCATTATTGCCTTTGCGCAGGTTGGAATAGTCCAGATAACCCGCCGCATCACGTGGAATGACCATATTGAAGCAGTCGTTACCGCCGTACAAATAGATGCAAACCAGGGCTTTGTAGTCGTTCGGCCCGGTGCCGCGCAGCAAGGTTCCGCCCGCCAACGCGTTTTGTGCAAGCGCCAATTTTGCTGGTAACAAGCCAAAAGCCGCACCGCCAGCAGTCGCCATCAGCGCGCGTTGAATGAAATCCCGACGTTGTAAGTAGCTCACTGTTATTTCTCCACGACAAATTCAGGGGAATTCATAATTAACCAAAGCATGTCCTGCGCCCGATAGCGCCGATCACCGCTTGGTAGCCCCGCGTTTGGCATGTCGTTAACGTGGGCGATTAAAATCGTGCGCATCGCCGGGCTCATTTTGCCGCCCATCATTAGCAGGTTGTAGCGATTGACCAGATTCTCGCCATTGCTGGCGACCAATTCGTCCCGACCAAAATCCAGCAGCATGGGGTTGTATTCGTTCGGTGGGGAAAGTCCGGTATTGCCGCGATATTGCCAATACACACGCCCGGCGAATTCATTGTGGATGCGGGTAATGAAGGTGTCGGTGGTGATTTGAAACTCCGGCGAATACAGCCCTAAATTGGTGACCTCACCCGGCAGTCGGTAATTCGGCAAGTAGAAATTAAACACCGTTGGCGCACCGACCGGCGACTGCGCGGACCAATAGTTGGTGTATTCGTTGATTTCACCGATACCGCTGGTAACAAACGAGCCATCCGGGTTGCGCGAATTGGCATCAAACGCGCGATAGAGTTGCGTCAAGCGCAGCAGCGGCTCGCGCACCTTGCCTGCGTTTGCAGCTGTTGGTCTGCGCGCCTCTGGGTCAAGCAAAATGGCTTTGAGCACATTTTTCAAATTGCCGCGTGGTGCGGTATTGAACACGGTGGCAACGCGGCTGATATAGCCCGTGGATGGATTAGAAGTAACCAGCCGTTGAATCAACAGCCGCGAAATAAACGGCCCCACGTTGGGATGGTTTGCGACGTTATCGAGTGCGGCATTTAGATTGTTGCGCGCCGCACCACCATTGGGCAGCACGCCATTCGCCAAACTTACGCCGGCATAATTCAACAGCTGTTTGCCTGGGTAGCCGACACCACCGATTGGAATCGAGCTGTCATTTGCGGCGTGAAACAAATCCGGAAACGCCGTGCCTTCACCCCAGGGTTTCATTGGCTCGCGCCAACCTGCATGGCTGCGATAGTCTTGGGTGGAGGGCGGAACGCTGTAGGCGACGGTATCGCAATACTTCCATTTGTAGTTTTCACTGACCGCCGCATTTGCCGCAGTCGGCGGCCGGCAGGTCGAATAATTCCAGCCGGTGAACACGTGCGCAAAGCCACTAATCGTCTGCGGCGTATAGCTAGGCACCGGATTGCCGCCGACTAAAATTTGCGAGCCATCGACATTGAGTTGCACTAAACCAATTGAAAACAGCTGCATAATTTCACGTGCATAGTTTTCATCGGGGCGAATATTTTGCGCAACGTTTGGCTTTTCATTCGCATGCATCGACAGATAGCGCCCCATCGCGGGGTGCAAAGTCACATCCCCCAACAAGGTTCGGTAACTACCGAACGCGTTCGCTGACAGCAAATCGTAATAGTGCGAAATCGTGGTCGGGTTGCCTTCGATCGCGCCGTTTTGATCGGAAATGACAAAGATTTGGCTTAGGGCAAACGCCATACGCTGGCGCAGCTGATCGTTATTGGCAAACAGCGCGTTACGAAACCAACTTTCTACACGTTCGCCCTGGAACACCCGAATTTCGCGTCCAGCAGCAAGATCGGCGGCAATCAGGCTATCGATGTAGGGCGTGTGCTCGGAACGCGGCGCGGCGAATTGCGCATCAAACCAGGCGTTGTAGCCAATCTTTGCCAGATTTTCGATTTCGCTTAGTTTCGGCCCGAAGGTCGCTTGTTGCAAAAAGCGCGCAGCCTCTTGTGGCGTACCAGGCCCCTCGGCAGGCTCTTCCAAGCTCGCCTTAAAAATCTGATCTATAGGTATGTCCGCCGCCGCATTCGCGCTGAAACCAGCGACAAACAAGGCAATCATGAGGTTTTTTGCAATTTTCATAGCCCACCTGCTTCGGTTCAGTCGACGAAATGTTACATAACTGGCTATTGCAAATGTAAAAATCAGGTTTTAATTTTGCCAGTGTTTTGCACACTTGCTCGCAATTTGAGTTCAAAGTCGCGCTGAATTCAGTCGCCGCCGCCACCGCCGCCACCGCAGCCCGAGTCACCGCCGCCCGAGTCACCACTGCTGCAACTTGAGCCACTGCTGCTATCACCACTTACATTGCCCGTGGGCGCACGCAGCTGATGGTAGGCGGCGAGGGACGTGCCCCGGAGTGCGGCAAGCCCAAACACGCCGCAGGCAAGCGCGCACTCCGGTGTGGTGGGTGCCGTTTTTAATCGCAAATTGCGTCCATATTCATCGCCAATTTTAGCCACGAAAAAGTCGGCTGGACGATCATCCACAAAAGCTTTAGGTTGATGCCAAAACTCAGATAAATCTGAGGCTGGTATCGGCGCACGCTGATGCGTGGGGAATTCACGTTTCGTAACACTGGGCGTTCTCAACCGCAGGACGACGCAAATGCCCAACTTTTCCACGCAGCTTTCCTCCGGCCAGGCCACCGGCTTTAGTTTGATCGAACTGATGATTGTGATTGCAGTTGCCGCGATTTTAGCGGGCGTGGCGGTACCTCAGTTTTCCAGCCTGACTCAGAACGCACGCCTTGGCAGCGCCCGTAACGGGCTGTTTAGCGCGTTTCAACTAGCGCGTGGTATCGCCATCGCCCAGCGTGCGCATGTGGTTGTCTGCGCTAGCGACAGCAACGATCCAGGCGAGCGCTGCGCTGGCAATTGGGAGCTCGGTGCGCTGGTGTTTATTGATCAAAATCATAATCGCCAGCACGAAGTGAACGAGCGCGTTTTGACGCAAATTGATGCCGCAACGTTTGATCACGTGGCGGTGCAGGGTAGTCGGCGGCTGACCAGTTTTGCCCCAGATGGGCGCTCGGGCGGCAGCAATCAGACCCTAGCCCTGTGCGCACCTGGCCGCAGCGGTGGACTTTCCGTAGTGATTTCGAACGCTGGGCGCGTGCGCATGGGTAAGTCGCCCTGCGTTTAAGTCTCGCAAGGCGACACGGCAAATATGTCTTGCCGCAAGGCGACACGGCAAATAAGTCTCGCCGCAAGGCGACACGGCAAATAAGTCTCGCCGCAAGGCGACACGGCAAATATGTCTCGCCGCAAGGCGACACGGCAAATAAGTCTCGCGCGTTGACAAACATGGACGCCGTGTCACGCTTTAACCACAAATTCTGATTGATACTGCTCTGCACGATTTGGAGGAACGCTGTGAATTTCGCACTCCGCACTTTGACGATCACCTTTGGCCTGCTGATTTCAATGCACACGCTTGCCAATTCCAGCGGCTCACCTGTGTGCAGCGTCGCGTTTATTCCACTTGCGCCAATGTCTAGTGTGCTTGCAACGCCAGCACCTCAGGGCTGGCGTTTGGAAACTGCGGCAAAATTTTATCAGCCAGACGTGCCCATCGAACTTCGTGTGCGCAATACGGACATTCTTAAAAACGTGCGTGGCGTACTGATATGGGCGCAATTTGAAGACTTCACCACGCCCGCAGGCCGCTTTTTAATTGGCCCTGGAACACCGTGGCGATATGTCTCGCCTGCACCTGGCGTGCAGTGTCAGCAGGGCTCCGTCACGCACAACAGTTCAACGCCAAAATCACAGGCCGAACTGGTATTCAACTGGACGCCGCCGACTGCAGGTAATGTCCACGTGCAGGCATTTTTGATTGAAGACTGCGGCGGCGGCTGCCGCTCATATCAGGCTTTGACGCAAACAATTGATTTAGTCGAGGCGATCCAAATCGACGGGTTCGAGTAGCGCCTAGCGATTCGGCGCGAACGGCGCTAATCAGCCAAACCCGCAAGCACCGCCGCATGCGCGCGCAGTGCAAGCTCTTTTCGTTCAAGCCCTGCTTGTGCGGTAATCGCATCCGCAAAGCACAGCTCAATGCGCGCGCCTGTGCTGCGCAAAAAACCCCAAGCATGTAAGCCTGCGTGCATATCGCCATAAAACGCGTAGCCGTCACGATCAACTTGGCTGCAGACTGGCCGGTCATTTACGGCGAGCACACGAATGGTGAGTGGTTGCACTGCGCGCGCACTGGTCTGGCATAGCGCTAGCGCGAGACTTTCCTGCCGTGTCGCTAGCGCGAGACTTTCCTGCCGTGTCGCTAGCGCGAGACTTGTTCCAGCATCGCCAGCAAATAGAATGCCAAAAATGGTTGATTTGAACGGCAAAACGCCGCTGCCGTCGCTGGTGGTGCCTTCAGGAAATAAAATCAACGAACGCCCACGTCGCAATTGCTC
Organism: Rhodanobacteraceae bacterium; assembly: GCA_031410115.1. Taxonomy (GTDB): domain Bacteria; phylum Pseudomonadota; class Gammaproteobacteria; order Xanthomonadales; family SZUA-5; genus JANNYA01. Next base: position 7,431 of record JANNYO010000592.1, read on the forward strand.
GGCAATGCTGTCCGTGACCGCCCGCCCGGCGCGCGGATCGCGACTGATAAACACCGTTTGCTGCAGACGCGCCATAAACCCCGCAATCGGCCAGCGCGCCATGTCCTGTTTGGCGACAAACGAGCCTTTCAGCACGCTGCCCAGCACCGGAATATCAAAATGTGAAACGTGATTGCTCACATACACCATGCGGCTTTCGCGCATCGGCACGCCTTTGATCTGCACATGGATGCCAAGCAACGCGCAGACCCCGCGGTGCCACAGCTTGGTAATTCGATAGGCATCCGAGCCATCTGTGCGCCGCGAACGCCACAAGAAAACCAATTGCAGCGGCACCAGCAAAGCGCTCCACGCCAACAACCCCACCACCTTCGCTGCGGCGCGCGCATGCGTCCAGCCTGAAAAAAATCCAAACCTAAATCCAAATCCCGGCATGCGCACCCCTTTACGGTGAAAGACTGAGCGTATCGGATTTTGCGCTACACGGCGGCAAGCCAACGATGGGCGAATGTTCGTTGCAACGCGGCGGATACTTCAATTCGTTAACCCGGAACATCCTAACTTCGCTCACGAAATGCGTTGTGAAGCCGCTCCGCGATTCACAACCCATCATCATCCAAGCCCCCAGAGTCCATCTCACGCAATCCACGCAAATACGCATTCTTCGGCGCAGCCTTCACCGGTCGTTGTTCGGTGACTAACATCTCTTGAGTTCGTGTCTGACTGCTCGCGATTAGCTCTTCAATCACACTCGCTTCGGGTAAGTTTTTCCAATACTTTTTCGGCATTTCCGACTGCATCGCTTTAATTTTTAGCCGGGCGGGGTTGAAGATACTGCGGTAGTAGCTGCGCCATAGATCGTCAAGTACATCGTTGCTGGGAGCGTGGTCGCGGGTTACGCCGGGGCTGAACTGTAATCGGGTACCTTGCCAATGCACGCATTCGCGTGGGGTCAAAATGGACCAGTTCATGGCAGCGAAACGGCGTTGAAAAAACGCTGCGGTCAAGCGCACGATGTCGTGTTCGGGCTCAAACCACGCGATGAAACATTGGCGCTGGGTGGGTGCGTGCGGTTCAAGAAAACCATCGTCAACCCGGCGAAAGCGCACGAAAGCGTGCATCTTGTGAATATCGCGTCCGACCGCTTTTGCCCAGCGCCCGGCAAGCCTGACGTCCGCATCGGTCGCCATCGCTAGCAAGGCGCGTTCGCCACCCAATGTTTGTCGCCACAGCATGCGATACAGCAACGCCCAGCGGGTGCAGTCGCTGTGTGCGGCAACGCTACGCGCTAACTCCAAAAAGGCTTTGGAAATTACGATACTTGAGTGATTGTTAGGAGGCTTATCAGTCAAATCAACGCGGCCCAAATTAACGTTGGCAAACAGCGATGCCTGCTCTACGCCTTGATTCCACGCTACTTCTTCTGGGCGAACCGCTGCGTGCAAAAGTGTGCGTGCATGATGGCGCCAGCTGTCCCAAAGCGTGGCGTGTGCGGCGCTTTGTGTCACCGACACGACCTGCATTTACATCTCACCGCTCAGAGTTGCCTGCAGGTCCAGCGGGCTTGGCTTAACTGCATTAACGAAGTCCAATGCGAGCTGCGTGGGCGGGACAAAGCGTGCGCGTAGGTGTTCGCTATCCAGTGAATTTTGCGGATGATGATCGGCGGCAACAATAAATGGCAGCAGCTTTTTCATGGCTAAGCGCAGCCGCACTAAGTCTGCCAAACGCAGGCGCGCAAAACGTCTGGCGCTAATAATGCGATCAACGCTGCGCACGCCAACGCCGGGAATACGCAGCAGCTGTTCGCGCGCGGCGCGGTTGATGTCAATTGGAAAACTAGCGCGGTTTTGCAGCGCCCAGCCGAGTTTTGGATCCACCTCTAAATCCAAATTCGGCGCGTGCGCAGAAGCGATTTCCTCGACTTTGAACTCGTAAAAACGCAACAGCCAATCGGCCTGGTACAAACGATGCTCGCGCAACAGCGGCGGCGCTTGCGGCGGCAGTAGGATGGACGGCTGCGCGGTTGGGCTAAAGCCTGAGTAGTACACACGGCGCAATTTATAATCGTGATAAAGCGAATCGGCGCGCTGCAAAATCACCGCGTCGGTGGAGGCATCGGCACCGATGATCATCTGCGTGCTTTGGCTGCGCGCAAAGGGTGCAGCTTTTGCTGGCGCTGATTTGACCGGCCCAGATTTGATGGCCGCAGGTTTTGTCGCGGCGCCGGGATTGCCCGCACCCGCACCCGCACGAATCGGCGAGGCCATCACTGAATCGCGTGATTCATCGATTTTATTCCGGATGTGCGCCATCGCCGCGAGCGTGCGCGGCAAGTTTTTTTCCGGCGCCAGCGCCACCAGACTAGACTGGATCGGCAGCTCAATATTGATGCTAATCCGATCGGCAAAGCGCCCAGCGCGCTCAATCAGCTCGGGCGATGCCTCGGGAATGGTTTTTAAATGGATGTAGCCACGAAAGTGATGCAGCTCGCGCAATTGCCGCGCGACTTCGGTGACCAGCTCCATGGTGTAATCCGCGCTGCGAATAATGCCGCTGCTCAAAAACAAGCCTTCGATATAGTTGCGCTTGTAAAAATCCAGAGTGATATTGACCACTTCTTCCGGGGTAAAACGCGCCCGCTCAACATTGCTAGACCTGCGGTTGACGCAGTAGTGGCAGTCATACAAACAAACATTGGTCATCAGCACTTTCAGCAGCGAAATGCAGCGTCCGTCTGGGGTGTAGGAATGGCAAATACCCGCCCCGCCGGTTGAGCCCACGCCACGCCCCGCACGCGAATCTTTACGCGCCGCACCACTGCTCGCGCAGGACGCGTCGTATTTCGCCGCGTCCGCCAAAATTTCGAGTTTTTGCTGTAGTTCCATCGGGTTCGGCCAAATTCAACCCAGCAGAGCATCACATATGAAAGTGCTTGGACGTGTGAAATGCGGCGTTGCACCACTGCAGTCAAAGCGAAAAAAATGCTCTGGACTGCATCACCACCCGAATTAGTTTTTCACGGAAAATTCAATCCGGCGATTTTTCGCGCGCCCAGGCTTGGTGCTGTTGTCTGCGCGTGGCGCAGTGTCGCCAAAGCCAACGGCGTTTAGATTGCCGCGCCCAACACCCAAAGTGACCAAACGCTCCAACACGGCAACGGCGCGCGCTTCGCTGAGCTTTTGGTTATCGACTGCAAGGCCTCGGTTGTCGGTATGGCCGCCGACCTGCAGCTGTAAACCCGGTATTTTCTGAATCGCGACTGCGGCTTTTTCAACGATCGCGACGCTGTCGGCTTTGATTTCTGCAGTACCCGAGTCAAAGTGCACCGTCATTAAATTTAATGCCGAAATTAACGCTTCATTGCTGACCGTTTCGCTGCTGATGAGGGCGTCCAATGCCGTCGCTGCGTCCGTGCTTAACGCGTCCGGTGCAGCTGTCGCGGTAGGCGCGATCGGCGTAACTTCCGGTGCGGTTGCTGTAACCGGGGTCGCGGTATTGGCTGGGGGTGTTTCGAGCGTGTGCGTACATTGCTTAATGAAAAATAGCGGCGCAATCAACACCGGAATTAACAGCAGCCAGAGCTTGGAGTTACTTGAGCTCGAACTTGGCCCATGCGCTAAGGTGTGTTGCGCGGCATGTGTGGCGATCGTTTCGGGCAATACCGCAGTACTGGCAAAATCGGCGAAATTGCCGAGATAACTTTTTGCAACGTCCGGCACTACTGAGCCGGTCGGAAGGCGCCCATCTGGCGATAATTTATCGATTGCAGTGGGAATCAGCTGCCCAAGTGCTGTAGCGACAGCACTCGGCGCTAAATCCAGGCGGCTGGCCATTTGCGCAAGTACTTGCGGGCCCAGCACGGTTTCGAGTTGCGCCGTGCTGAGGATTTTATTTTCGCCGTTACCTAACCAAGATGTCACCGCGTCGCCCAAGCCCTTGGCGCGAAACCGATCAATAAAGCCAGAAAAACCACCGCGTTTATCGTCAAACATCAGGCTTAGCAGCATGCCCATTAAGCTGTTGGCGCCGGTTAGCGAGGCGCTACCATCGGTTTTTCCGCCCAAATTAAGGCGTTTCGCAAGTTCTTTCAACAACACATCAAACATGAATATCTCCTGGCGACAGGCCAGTTTTAAGGGGAGTGCGGATGATAGCGCCTTGACCGCGCAAGCGCAGCGCCGTTATGCTCCCGCCTCTTTTGTGGTTTCGTCCGCCCAGTTATCTTTTTGCTGCGGCGAAACATCTGTTAGCAAGTTGTTCTGCCTTGGCAAAACAATCAATCCAAAGTTGTACGCATGTCAAGGATCAGACAATGTACGCAGTATTCAAAACCGGTGGTAAGCAGTACCGAGCCAAACAGGGCGACGTTCTGAAAATTGAAAAACTCGAATTGGAAGCCGGTGCGACCGTGGCTTTTGATCACGTGATGATGCTGGGTGAAGGCGACGACGTCAAAATCGGCATGCCAACAGTGGTTGGTGCGAAAGTCAGTGGCAAGGTGTTGAGCCAAGGCCGCGCGGACAAAGTGCATATCGTCAAATTTCGCCGCCGCAAGCATTTCCGCAAGCAGCAGGGCCATCGTCAGTACTACACCGAAGTCGAAATTACCGCGATTAGCGCGTAATTCGCACACTATCAAAGGAGCTTAAGTCATGGCACACAAGAAGGCAGGCGGCTCAACCCGCAACGGTCGCGATTCAAACCCAAAGTACCTCGGCGTGAAAATGTACGGCGGTCAAGTGATTGAACCCGGCAACATTATCGTGCGTCAGCGCGGCACCAAGTTTCACCCAGGAACCGGCGTAGGCTTAGGCCGTGACCACACGCTGTTTGCATTAACTAAGGGCGTCGTCAAGTTTCACAAAGGCGGCCCGGTGATGCGTAGTTACGTGAGCGTTGTTGCAGCCTAGAGCGCCACAGTATTGAATGCGCGGCACGAATCTAAACCCCGCCAAAAGCGGGGTTTTTCGTTACTTCACGCGATCTGATGACTTCACGCGCAATCAACTGGCTGTGCCGCAATCTTTAATTAGGACTAGCGAAATAAGCGTATAAAGGCCCATGCCGAAAACTCCCACGACACAAAATTTGAGCGCCGACAGCACCGTGCCGGTTTCCGAACGCATTCGCGCGCGGATCAAGGCAACGAAAAAACGCTTCAACGCGAACGACAATATCAGTGAATTCATTGTTGAAGGCGAGCTTAGCGAACTGCTAGAAGAAGTCGCTGGCAAAATGGCTGGCGTGCTCAACGCGCTTGTTATTGACACTGAAACCGATCACAACACCCGTGACACCGGCCGGCGCGTCGCGAAAATGTATTTGAACGAGATTTTCCGCGGCCGCTACGTCAAGGCGCCAGCGGTGACGGAATTTCCCAACGTTGAGCATTTAAATGAGCTGATGATTGTCGGCCCAATCACCGTGCGCAGCGCCTGCTCGCACCATTTGTGCCCTATCTTAGGCCGCGTTTGGGTCGGAGTGATGCCAAACGAGCATTCGAATCTCATAGGCCTATCGAAGTACGCACGCCTGACCGAGTGGGTGATGAGTCGCCCGCAAATTCAAGAAGAAGCCGTCACGCAATTGTCTAGCTTACTCAACGACATGATGCAGCCCGACGGCTTAGCGATCGTGATGGAAGCAGATCACTTTTGTATGCATTGGCGCGGTGTGAAAGACAGCGATACCAAAATGGTGAATAGCGTTATGCGCGGATCATTTTTGAAGGACGCCAATTTACGCCGCGAATTTCTTTCCCTGTTGCCCAGTTACAAGTCTTAAGGCATTTGTCACCATGATGATTCGATTGTTGTATGCCAGCCACGCCGCGCAACCGCTAACGCCCGTTTTAATGGAAGGCATTTTGCAAAGCTCACGCAAGAACAATATGGAGCGTGGCATCACCGGCATTTTGTGCCATAGCGGCGATTACTTTTTGCAGGTTCTAGAAGGCGGGCGCGGCCCAGTCAATGCGCTGTACAACACCATCGCGCAAGACGTACGCCACGATCAAGTTACGGTTTTGCACTATGAAGAAGTCACTGAGCGCCGTTTCGCTAGCTGGACCATGGGCCAGGTCAATTTAGGCAAAGTCAATCAATCACTGGTGCTTAAATACTCCGAGCGCGCCGCAATTGATCCATTTTCTGTGTCGGGCAAAGTTTCGATGGCCTTGCTCGAGGAGCTGATTGCAACCGCGTCGATTGGTTGTAAGTCCTAATCCTAAATCCGGCAGTTGGATGGACCACAGCGCGCAAATCATCAGCACGTCGCCCTTGGTGTCGAGCCGGTACCCGTGCGTTTCTGCGTGATTTGGCTAATTGAATTTCCTGACGATGTACCTACGCGCATAAATTACCCCAGATTGTTTGTTGGATTGTTTGGTTTTGCCGCCCGGCCTAGGCCTTGCGTAGGGCTTTTTTCTGCCTCTAATACTTAAGTCGAAATTTCTGGGAAAACCCAATCATTTTTTTAAAATTATTTTTAGGTTTAATTTTTGATCGCTAGAATCCGGCCTGCTCGTTCTGCGTCTGCAAAATAAATCCCTCAAAACTCTTGACTGCCGACTATGCCTGCACCTTTAAGCGCCTCTGATTTGCCATTACCGCTTCTGCATCGGGGCAAAGTGCGTGATGTTTATGCGCTGGGGGAAACTGAACTCATCATCGTCGCCACCGACCGCTTGAGCGCCTTTGATGTCGTCTTGCCGGATCCAATTCCTGGAAAAGGCGCGTTACTGACCCAGCTTTCCAATTTTTGGTTCGCCAAAACTGCACATTTGTGCCCGAATCATTTGCTCGATGCGCCTCTGCCGGTATTGCTCGACTGCGACATTTACCGGCTGCGCTCGGTGCGCTGTAAACGGCTGCGCGCGCTGCCGGTCGAGGCCATTGCGCGTGGCTATTTAGTTGGTTCTGGCTTTAAGGAATATCAGGCGACTGGGTCAGTCTGTGGCTTAAGGCTGCCGAGCAATTTACAACTGGCAGAAAAACTGGGCGCGCCGATTTTCACGCCGTCCAGCAAAGCGGCTGCGGGCGATCACGATGAAAATGTGAGTTTTGACGCCGTGGTGGCGCTTATTGGCCGGGACTTAGCCGAACAGGTGCGCGCCGCGACACTCGCGATATATCAGTTTGCCGCCGAATTTGCCGCCGATCGAGGCGTCATTATTGCTGACACCAAGTTGGAGTTTGGCCTGGATGAACAGGGCAAGCTTTTGGTGATGGATGAAATGCTAACGCCAGATTCGTCGCGTTTTTGGCCGGCCGACGAATATGTCATTGGAAAAAATCCACCCAGTTACGATAAGCAATTCGCCCGCGACTACTTAGAATCCATTCAATGGAACAAAAAACCACCAGCACCCCATTTGCCAAAATCGGTGATTTACGGCACGATTGCACGCTATGCGCAAGCGTTTACGCACTTGACGGCGGCGACGAATACCCAGGCAATGCCCCAGTAAGCTTAAGTTCGGCGCGGACTAAAGCGTGCTGTTTTAGACTTAGCCGGGCAGCCCAGCTATGATCCCGCGACTTTCATCGCGGTACATTCAATGGCTATCCAACCTGCACTACCCATCGCCTTGCCTGGGCAAATCAGCCCATTCGAAGTTGTGCGCGTGAAACACACGCATGGGTTTACCCAGGCGGGTTGGGACGTATCTCCGCGTGAACCGCAGGGCACAATCGTGTTTGTGCATGGCAACCCGAGCTCGAAATTTTTGTTTCGCCATCTAATTGCCGGAGCGAGTGCACGCTACCGCTGCGTCGCGGTTGATCATATCGGTATGGGTGAGTCGGACAAACCCGATCGTGGAAGCTATGACTTTCATTTTGATCAGCGTGTAGATGACTTAGCGCACTTTTTGGACGAACGCGCAGTCAGCGGAAAGATTACGCTGGTCGTGCACGACTGGGGCGGCGTGATTGGTTTGCGCTACGCGCAGCGCCATCCCGAGCGCATCGCCCGCTTGGTGATTAGCAATACCGCCGCGTTTCCCCTGCTGGCAGGTAAAAAGCTGCCTAAAGAAATCGCGTTCGTGCGCAATACCTGGCTCGGCGGATTTTTATGTCGGCACGTCAACGCGTTTCAACGCGGCGCGGTGTGGCGCGGTGTGGTCGGAAAAATGGCGCCCGAAATTGCAAAAGGCTATTTATCCGCGCACCCAAACGCACACGACTGTGAGGCAATTTTGCGCTTCGTGCGGGATATTCCGATTAAACCCAGCGAGCGTGGCTATGACAAGCTTGCTAGCCTGGAAAAGTTTCTGCCCAGCCTTGCGCATCTGCCGGTGCAATTGCCTTGGGGATTACAGGATTTTGTCTTTGATAAAGATTATCTGGCAGCGTTTCAGCGGATATTCCCGAACGCCGAAACCCACGCCTACGCCGATGCAGGGCATTGGCTTTATGAAGATGTGCATGCGCAGATGTTGCCGCGCTTTATGGCGTTTTTGCAGCGTACCGATTTGGCCAATGCCGCTAAAGTGGCGCCCGGTTTTTGCTAGCGTTGCGTTCTGGCACTGGCAGGGTCAGTTTGTATTCTGCCAAAGTTTGCGCGAGGCCATCGCGCCAGTCGGGCAAGCGAATATCAAATTCGCGCGCAATTTTGCTGTTGCTCAACACTGAGTAACGCGGCCTAGGTGCGGCTGCAGCAAAGACTTTGGTGGATACTGCCTGCGTTTTCGGCGCCTCCGGCATCAGGCCCAGCACAAACGCTTGATGAAAGATTTCGCCCGCAAACTCGTGCCAGTTGGTCTGCCCACCGGCGCTTAAATGATACAAGCCCGTGCGCGACTGCCCAGGCATCGTCAAATCTTGAAGCCAACGCGAAATCATGGATGCGACCGTGCCCGCGACCCAACGCACCGGGGTTGGTGCGCCAATTTGATCACTGACGATTTGAATTGGGCTTGGCGTTGCGCCATTTTTTACTGCGTCGAATTGTGCAGCGCCCAAACGCAGCATCGTGCGCATAAAATTATTGCCGCGCGCCGCGTACAGCCACTGCGTGCGTAAAATCCAATGCGCGCATTCGCTGTCAATAACGGCCTGATCGCCGCCGAGTTTACTCACGCCGTAAACCGACTGCGGTTCACACGGATCACGCTCGGTCCAGGGGATCTGATTTTCACCGGAATACACGTAATCGGAGGAAAAATGCACCAACATCGCGCTCAATTCGCGCGCTTTGCGCGCCAACATTGCCACTGCATTTTGATTGATTGCTTCGGCGCGTGCGCCTTCGGTTTCGGCAAGATCAACTGCGGTAAAAGCGGCGGCATTGACGATTAGATGGGGTCGAAGTTGATCTAACAATAAGGATGTGGCGTCAGAATCATTCAAGTCTAAATGCAGACAGGGATAGCCAGCCGGACATTTGCTGTTGCGCGTGGTGATGCTGACATCGCCGAAAAGTGCAAGCGCGCGCTGCAGCTCAAAACCAAGCTGACCGTTTCCTCCTATAACGAGAATCTTCATACGTGGCAGACCTTGGCCTTAGCATTGATATCGATCGCTCGGGTTTTCATACACACAATCTCATTGCAGTATCAGTTCGCGTTGTCTTCATAAAGCGGTAAAAAATCCTGTAAGTCTGCAAATTTTGGCGCATTGATATCTTTGTCAGATAACACGGCCCCGTGTACGTCGGGCCACTCAACCGCAATTTGTGCATCTGCATGGTGAATCGTGCGGTCGAAGTCTGCCCGATAAGCGCGTGTGCACAAGTAACAAAAAGTTGCAGATTCGCTAACAACTTGAAAGCCGTGCGCAAATCCCTCGGGTAGCCAAAACTGCCGGTGATTTTCCGCCGACAGCAAACAACTTTCCCATTGTCCAAATGTTTTCGAGCCGAGACGAATATCGACGGCAACGTCCAGAACTTCGCCCTCAAGCACCCAAACCAATTTTCCCTGTGGCTCAGGCCACTGGTAGTGCAGCCCGCGCAGCACGCTACGCGCTGAGCGCGAAACGTTAATTTGATGGGCGACGATGGGGTTTTTAGGATCAGGCTGACGTGCGCTGTTGAACACTTCAAAGAAAAAGCCACGGGCATCGCCAAAAACTTTCGGTTCAACAATCACGCAGCCCGGCAGCGCGGTGGCGATGACGTTCAAGTCGCCACCACAGATTCGTTTGCGCCGAGCAAACCAAGCAAATAACTACCGTAGCTGTTTTTCGCGAGCGGTGCCGCCAAATTTCGCAGCTGTGCGGCGTCAATCCAGCCGTTTTGATAGGCAATTTCCTCTGGGCAGGCGACCTTCAAACCCTGGCGCTCCTCAATGGTGTGGACGAACGATCCGGCTTGCAGCAGGGATTCATGCGTGCCGGTGTCTAACCAAGCAAAGCCACGCCCAAGCTTTTGCACCTGCAACGCTCCGGCCGCCAAATAGACCCGGTTCAGGTCGGTAATTTCTAATTCGCCCCGCACCGATGGCTTGAGTTTTGCGGCGAAATCACAGACGCGTTCGTCATAAAAGTACAGCCCGGTGACGGCGTAATTTGATTTCGCTTTGAGCGGTTTTTCTTCAATGCTCAACACCTTACCCGCAGCGTCGAACTCAGCCACCCCGTAGCGTTCCGGATCGCGCACGTAATAGCCAAATACGGTGGCGCCCACGGTGTTTTTAGCGGCGTTTTGCACCAGCTCGGTCAGGCCATGTCCATGGAAAATATTGTCACCCAACACCAGCGCGCAGGGCTTGCCAGCAATGAATTCCCGGCCAATCAAAAACGCCTGCGCTAAGCCGTCAGGGCTTGGCTGCACAGCATATTGAATCTCCATACCCCATTGGCTTCCATCACCCAATAGCCGGATAAACATCGATTGTTCATGCGGCGTGTTGATGATCAGCACTTTGCGTATACCCGCCAACATCAACACGCTCAAAGGGTAGTAAATCATCGGTTTATCGTGCACCGGCAACAGCTGTTTGCTAATGCTGATCGTCAGCGGGTACAGCCGTGTGCCGGAGCCACCGGCTAAGATGATGCCGCGATCAATCGTCATATGCGCGCCCCACCCAGGCGTTCCAAACGATAGCTGCCGTCCAGCACATCGCGTGTCCAAACCGGATTATCTAGGTACCAACGCACCGTTTTTTCCATGCCGGATGCAAAACTTTCCAGCGCGCGCCAGCCGAGTTCGTTCTGTAATTTCGAGGCATCGATGGCATAGCGCCGATCATGCCCAGGGCGGTCTTTTACGTAGGCAATTTGCGTGCTGCACGCTTTGCCGTCCGCACGCGGGTTTAATCGATCAACCAGCGCGCAGAGTGTCTGCACAACGGCGATATTTTCCTGTTCGGCGTCACCGCCAACGTTGTAAACCTCACCGACACGGCCGCCCAGCAAAACTGCGGCAATCGCGCTGACGTGATCGCCAACGTATAGCCAATCCCGCACGTTTTTACCGTCGCCGTAAACCGGCAATGCAGCACCCGTCAGCGCTTTGGTGATCATCAGCGGGATTAATTTTTCCGGAAACTGATACGGCCCATAGTTGTTGGAGCAATTCGTCGTCAGCGTCGGCAAGCCGTAGGTGTGGTGAAACGCGCGCACCAAATGATCCGATGCTGCTTTACTGGCGGAATACGGCGAATTCGGCGCATAGGGCGTGGTTTCGGTAAATTTTCCGCTAGCACCGAGCGAGCCATACACTTCATCGGTCGAGACATGCAAAAAGCGAAAGCCCAAGGCCGCGTCTGGCGTTAGCGTGCGCCAATAGCCCAGCGTCGCTTCCAATAGCGTCAAAGTGCCGACCACATTGGTTTGCACAAACGCCGCTGGCCCGTCGATTGACCGATCCACATGGCTTTCAGCGGCGAAATTGATGATCGCGCAGGGTTGGTATTGGGTAAACAACGCATCAAGCAGTTGTCGATTACCAATATCACCGTGGACAAAAATATGCGCAGGGTTATTTTCCAGACTTTGCAATGTGCGGGTATTGCCCGCATAGGTTAGTGCATCCAAGTTGACGATACGGGCCGATTTTCCGGCGTGCGTGAGGACGAAATTGGCGCCGATAAATCCAGCGCCGCCGGTGACGAGCCAAGTTTTCATGGTGATGTAGGGTTGGGTTTGAATTTAAATAAGCGGTTAACTAGGCTACTCATTCAGCGCACTTCGGGCCGCCAACAAATATTGCGCTGCCGACCAAAGCGTTAAAATGGCGGCAATTATTAAGCACACTTCGCCAATCGCGCGGATAGGGATTGAGTATAAATCGTCGTGATACAACAGCATGGCGAGTGCAACCATCTGTGCAATCGTTTTGATTTTTCCTGTCAGCGCGACCTTGACGCGCGCACGCTTACCAATTTCAGCCATCCATTCGCGCAGCGCGGAAATACTAATTTCCCGGCCAATAATTACCGCGCCGATAGCCGCTAGCCAGGGCTCAGGTGTGGCTTGCACTAATAAAATTAAGATGGTCGAAACCATGAGTTTGTCAGCTACTGGATCTAGAAATGCGCCAAAGGAGCTTTCTAAATTATATTTGCGCGCCAAAAAGCCATCCAACCAATCGGTCAGTGCGGCGGCAATAAAAATAAATGCAGCAATATTGTTGTGATGTTTGATGCCGCTATAAAACACGCCGACCAGCACCGGAATTAACGCGATGCGAAGCAGGGTCAGCAGGTTGGCGATATTGAGTGGCATGGCCGAAGTGTACCTTGCCTAGGTGAATACGCTAGACGCCAATAACCGGCGCGATACTGCGCCGCTCATGTAACAGTGCAGTGCAGGCACTAGCAGTTAACGGCCGCGCATACAAATAGCCCTGCGCTTGCACGCAGCCTAAACCCAGCAGCAAATTTTGTTGGGTTTC
>JANNYO010000593.1:0-5306 GCA_031410115.1 Rhodanobacteraceae bacterium
CGAAGACGGCACCATGGCGCGCCGACCCGAGCTTGAGCGTTTTGCGCAAACACACGGCTTAAAAATGGGCACGATCGCAGATTTAATTCGCTTTCGCCTGGAAACCGAAAAGACCATCGAGCGCGTTTTGGACACCCAAGTGCAGACGGAATTTGGCGCGTTTCGGCTGCTGGCTTATCGGGATTTAGTCACCCTTCCAGGCAGCACGCAACAGCTGCACTACGCGTTGGTTAAGGGCGAAATACACCCGGAATCGGCGGTTTTAGTGCGCGTGCACGTCAATGATGTTTTGAGTGACGTTTTAACCGTGATCGCGCCGGATATCACAGCCCCGCTGCGCCCCGCCCTCGAAGTTATTGCCGCCGCAGGTTCTGGCATCGCGGTGGTGCTGCAAACCAGCGTTAGTCTGCAAACGCAGCTGTTGCAGCTGCAATCTAGTATCGGGCAAGCCGCACACGAGCCTAGCCCGAACCAATGGCGCACCCACGGTTTAGGCGCGCAAATCCTGAGTGATTTAGGTGCGCGCAAGCTGCGCGTGCTGGGAAAGCCACGTAAGTTCAGTGGTTTGAGCGGCTTTGGTCTAGAAGTGGTAGAACAGGTGCCGATGTGAACTGCCCAACTTACCAACGGAATAAAACGTGATTGAAACTCTGCAAGGCACATTGACCACCCCGGACACATCCGCCCGTATCGCGATTGTTGCTTCGCGCTTTAACGAGCTGGTCGTCAAAGAACTGATTTATGGTGCGCAAGATACCCTGCTGCGGCATGGCCTGAGCGAGGCCCAGCTGTTGCTGGTGCGGGTGCCGGGTGCTTATGAAATCGCCCATGCCGCCAAACTGCTGGCGGCAAGCGGGAAATTCGCTGGCATCGTAGCGCTCGGCTGCGTCATTCGCGGCGAAACCGCGCACTTTGACTATGTCGCGGGCGCCAGTAATTCGGGCCTGATGAGCGTTAGCCTGGAACATAAAATCCCGATTGGTTTTGGCATTTTGACGGTTGATAGCTTAGATCAGGCGCTGGCGCGTGCCGGCAGCAAAGCGGGCAATAAAGGCAGCGAAGCTGCCTTGGCAGTGTTAGAACAAATCAATCTTTCCGCCACGATCACGGCAAAAATGAAGGCAATGCAATGAGCGTGGTAAAAGACACCAAAGACAGTCACGGCAAAGAGCACCCGCGCAAAGTCGGCACCCAATTTACTGACCGTGCACGCTCGCGCCGGCGCGCGCTGCAGGCTTTGTATCAATGGCAAATCACTGGGCAATCGGTCGCCGTAATTGCCGCGCAGTTTTTTGAAGAACAAGATATGTCGATTGCCGACAAAGATTATTTCCGTGACCTTTTGGACGGTGTCGAGCGCGAAAAAGACTTCCTTGACGCAGCCCTGACGCCACTGCTCGACCGCCCGATTGAGCAAGTCGACCCGATTGAACGCGCGGTGCTGCGCCTAGCCGCCTACGAGCTGCATTCGCGCCTGGATGTGCCCTACCGCGTCGTGCTCAACGAAGCCATTGATTTAGCGAAAGATTTTGGCGCCGAAGGCGGCCACACCTACGTCAATGGTGTGTTGGATAAAGCCGCTCCGCTTTGGCGTGCGGTTGAGGTCGCATCTGAGCATAAGCGCTAAGGAAACTAAGCTTTAACCGTTGCCATTGCCGCTCGCCCGAACCACCAATTGCCCATTCAAGGCGTCGACAAAAACCGTGTCTTTCGGGCGGAATTTGCCCGCCAATACGTCCTTGGCGAGCGGGTTTTCAAGCATAGACTGAATCGCGCGTTTGAGTGGGCGCGCACCATAAACTGGATCGAAACCAAAGCGGCCCAGAATGTCCAACGCTTCGACGCTGACTTCTAGTTTCAATTCACGCTCTTTTAGTCGTTTCGCCAAGCTGGCGAGCTGAATTTTCGCGATCTCCCGGATGTGTTCGCGCCCAAGCGGATGGAACACCACGATCTCGTCCAAGCGATTGATAAATTCCGGGCGGAAATGCGTTTGCACGATGTCCATGACAGCATTTTTCATGCGCGCATAGTTGTCCTGGTCATGCATTGGCGTCGCAGCGTCTTGCTCCGTCATCGCTTGAATAACGCTTGAGCCCAAATTGCTGGTCATCACGATCACGGTGTTGCGAAAATCCACGGTGCGGCCTTGCCCATCGGTTAGTCGACCGTCGTCAAGTACTTGCAGCAACACGTTAAAAACGTCGCTGTGGGCTTTCTCGACTTCGTCCAGCAAAATCACTGAATAGGGCCGACGCCGCACCGCTTCGGTCAAATAGCCGCCCTGCTCGAACCCGACGTAGCCTGGCGGCGCGCCGATTAAGCGTGCGACTGAATGCTTCTCCATAAATTCACTCATGTCGATGCGCACCAACGCGTCGCCGGAATCAAACAAAAACTCCGCCAGCGCTTTACACAGCTCAGTTTTACCGACGCCGGTTGGGCCCAAAAATAAGAAGCTGCCGTTCGGGCGGCTAGGGTCGGATAGCCCGGCACGCGACCGGCGAATCGCGTCCGCCACCGCAGTCACGGCTTCGTCTTGACCGATCACTCGACGGTGCAGTTCCACCTCCATTTTTAGCAGCTTTTCGCGCTCGCCTTCCAGCATTTTTGCGACCGGAATACCGGTCCAGCGGCTCACCACTTCGGCAATTTCTTCGGCGGTTACTTTGTGGCTGACCAACTTAAACCCAGCGGTGGTTTTTTCTTCCATCGCACGCACATCGCTGAGCTGTTTTTCCAGTGCGGGTAATTTGCCATATTGAATTTCACTGATCCGCGCAAAGTCTTGCCGCCGCTGTGCCGCCTCCATTTCTACTTTAAGCGCCTCAATCTGCGTCTTCAGATCCGTTTCGCCCTGCACCGCAGATTTTTCCGCGTTCCAGATTTCTTCCAAATCACTGTACTCGCGCTCGAGCTTGTCGATCTCAACTTCCAGCAGTTTCAGGCGCTCACGCGTGGCCTCGTCGGTTTCTTTTTTAAGCGCCTCACGCTGAATTTTTAACTGAATTAGCCGTCGCTCTAAGCGATCCATTTCTTCGGGTTTCGAGTCCATTTCCATGCGAATTCGGCTCGCGGCTTCATCCATTAAATCAATCGCTTTGTCGGGCAACTTGCGATCCGCAATGTAGCGATGACTTAAAGTTGCCGCCGCCACAATCGCTGGGTCGGTAATTTCGACGCGATGATGCAGCGCATAGCGCTCCTTCAAGCCGCGCAGGATCGCAATGGTGTCTTCGACATTCGGCTCGCCCACCAAAACTTTCTGGAAACGCCGCTCCACCGCCGCGTCCTTTTCGACGTATTTGCGATATTCATCGAGCGTGGTGGCACCGATGCAGTGCAGCTCGCCGCGTGCCAAAGCCGGTTTAAGCATATTGCCAGCATCCATTGCGCCATCGGCTTTGCCGGCACCGACCATGGTGTGTAGCTCGTCTATAAACAAAACGACATTGCCCTCTTGCTTAGATAGCTCGTTTAAAACCGCTTTCAAGCGCTCTTCAAACTCGCCGCGAAACTTCGCCCCGGCAATTAATGCCGCCATGTCGAGCGAAAGCAGGCGTTTGCCGCGCAGGCCTTCCGGCACTTCATCGTTAATAATGCGCTGCGCCAAACCCTCCACAATCGCAGTTTTACCAACGCCCGGTTCGCCGATCAACACCGGATTATTTTTCGTGCGGCGCTGTAAAACTTGAATGCAGCGGCGAATTTCCTCGTCGCGCCCAATCACCGGGTCGAGCTTGCCGCTTTCCGCTAGTGCGGTTAAATCGACGCAATATTTGTTTAACGCCTGACGGTTTTCTTCGGCTCCAGCATCGGCGACTTTTTCGCCACCGCGCGCGCCGCTGATAGCACGTTCAAGCGCGGCTTTGTTCAAGCCGATATCGCGTAAAAGGCTGCCCACCGAGCCTTTATCGTCGAGCACCGCCAACAAAAACAATTCGCTCGCAATAAACTGATCACCGCGCTGCTGCGCCAGCTTGTCGGCTAAGTTAAGTAGCCGAGCTAGATCGTTGCCGACGCCAATTTGACCGTCATTACCGCGTACTTTCGGTAGTTTTTCCAGCAATTCCAACGTCCGCCGTTCAAGCTCGCGCACGTTTGCTCCGGCCTGGGCAAGCAGCATTTTGCTGGCACCTGACTCATCTTTCAGCAGCGCGGTCAAAAGATGCACGGGCTCAATCAGGTTATGGTCACGCCCCACTGCAAGCGACTGCGCCTCGCTCAATGCCGCTTGAAAGCGCGAAGTAAGTTTGTCTTGACGCATTTGGATGCTCCATGAAGGTGTAATTTCTAGTTACTTAGTGTTGGTGCCGCAAAGTTCCGCTTCAAGAGTTGTATCAAGCGAAGTCATAATTTCGGCAAACCAACTGCTAAAACTTGCCCATTTTGAATATGGCGCAAATTTCCGATGACGCATTGACCCAGATCACAAATCGCCCCAACACAGCAGAAAACTTAACGTCAGTCATTTCAGCCATTGACGTGCCGGAAATTACCCCGCTATGCTCCAACTCCTGAAACATGCGGCAACGTTTAAAAGTTTCGGCGTATAGCGCAGCCTGGTAGCGCGCCAGCTTTGGGAGCTGGATGTCGTGGGTTCAAATCCCCCTACGCCGACCAATTTTACTTTAGTCTAGTTCTCGATCTTTAGCGCCCGTAGCTCAATGGATAGAGCATCGGCCTTCTAAGCCGAGGGTTGCAGGTTCGATCCCTGCCGGGCGCACCAGCATTGCTTCACCGTATTGACCGTTTTGCCCATGGCACAACGGAAGTAGTTATTATGGAGGATGTAGCTCAGCTGGTTAGAGCACCGGATTGTGATTCCGGGGGTCGCGGGTTCGAGCCCCGTCTTCCTCCCCAAATTAGTCAGTTGTAGAAGTGCGCATGGTTTTGCCGGACTGATAGCTTGAACCGGTCTGTTTGTTCAATGCCGGGTTGTTAGCTCAATGGTAGAGCAGCTGACTCTTAATCAGTAGGTTCGGGGTTCGAGTCCCTGACAGCCCACCAACAGAAGCAAAAAGCTTCATAGCTACACCTTGTTTTAAGTTGTTCTGCGCCGGCAGGACAAAAGCAAAAGCTACGCGAAAGTGGCGAAACTGGTAGACGCACTGGATTTAGGTTCCAGCGGGGCAACCCTTGAGAGTTCGAGTCTCTTCTTTCGCACGTTTTGATCGGTATCCGTCTTACATCCCTGAAGGCGATAAATGCCGCTCAAAAGGGTATGACCAATCTTTAGGGATGCAAAGTAGTCTTGCTAGGCAGGACGATATTGCTAGACGAACCATCAAAATGAGGCCCACATG
>JANNYO010000594.1:0-1531 GCA_031410115.1 Rhodanobacteraceae bacterium
TGCCATCCCATTTCCATTCGATTTGCCAATTCGCGGCCGAACCCAACTGGCTTTCAAAGCTCGCGAAAGCAAGCGTAATCGGGTGCGCCAGAAAAAACGGATACGGCTGCCCTGGATCACGTTGGTCAATTCCATCCTCACTGACGGGTGCTATCAGGCGCAGATAATGATCCGCCGTCACCCGCGATAAGTGTTCGGTATATCCCACCAAGCGCTGCGCAATGCGTTTGGCATCGCAACCGGAAACGGCGGCGAGCGCGCGGGTCACGCTCAGTTTCGAAACCCCGACTCTAAAACTGCCGGTAATCAGTTTGATGAAAACCAGCTGGCTTTGCTGATCCAGCAGCGCAAGTAAGGCCAGCAGCTGCGGTGCCAATTGTTCAACGCCCGCACTGCGCAAAGGCAATAATTTGCTTTCAACCCAGTTTGCTAAACCTTCGCTAGCTTGGTGCGCCGATGGCGGCAACAATAAGCTCAGCGTTTCCGCCAAATCGCCCACGGCCTCGTAACATTCTTCAAACAGCCATTCCGGCAGTGCGGCGGTATCCAGAATCAGCTGCCGCAATACCTTGGTGGGCACGATTTGTTTGGGCTTACCGCCGGCTAAAAAAAATACCGCCCACGCAGCGTCTGCAGGGTCTGCGCTTTGAAAGTAATTCTGCAGCGCTAAAAGCTTGGCATTGCTGCTGGTGCTGGCGTCAAGCTGGGCATAGAGTTCGGCAAACGTTTTCACGACGCGCTGGCTTCCAATTCTTCGTCACCGTATTCGGTTTTAAAACTTCTGGCATCAAGCCCCTGTTCGCTGAGCCAACGCACCAGCACCTCAACTTGGCCGTGCGTAACGAACACTTTTTCCGCACCGGTGGCCAAAATCGCTTTTTGCAAGCCATCCCAATCGGCATGATCCGACATAACAAAGCCGCGATCCACGCCACGCCGTCGGCGCGTGCCGCGCACCTGCATCCAGCCGCTGGCAAAGGCATCCGAGTAGTTGCCGAAACGTTGCATCCACGAGCTGCCAGCGGCGGAGGGTGGCGCTAACACGATGCTGCGTTTAAACAAGCTGGCGTCTTGAATTTCGCTGACGGATTGTGTCGCCGCGAGCACAACGCCGGCCTGCCGATACAGCGCATTTAGCGGCTCCACCGCCCCATGCGTAATAATTGGCCCGATGTCGCAATCTAGCCCCGATAAAACGCGTTGCGCTTTACCGAAGGCGTAACAGAACAACACGCTGGCGCGATCATTGCCTGCGTTTTCCCGCCACCACTGGTTGATTTCGGCGAAGATTGCATCTTCATCCTGCCAGCGATAAATGGGCAGCCCAAAGGTGGACTCGGTAATAAAGCTGTGGCAACGCACCGGCTCAAACGGCGCACAGGTGCGGTCCCTATCCAATTTGTAATCACCGGAAGCGACCCAAACTTCGCCGCGATATTCCAGGCGAACTTGCGCAGAGCCCAACACGTGCCCGGCTGGGTGCAAACTTAATTTTACCCCATGGTGGTTAATCACCTCACCATATTCCAAG
>JANNYO010000595.1:0-2345 GCA_031410115.1 Rhodanobacteraceae bacterium
ACTGCACCAACACGGCGGCAGTGCCAAGATTTACGACTAGCGGTGTGCCTGGGTTGCCATCGTCAAAACTCAATCGAGTAGCGGCCAAATAAAAACCTGGGCTATCGAAATCAAATTGCAAACTTGCGGGAACGGTTGCTGAATCAAGCTCAAACGTACCGTCGCCATCCAAATCAAATTGCGCGCGAGTCAGCGCTGTTTGTCCAGCGGGAATTACATAGGTCACTGCATACGGAATTCTGATCGGAGCGTAATCGCCAGGGCTCATGCCAGTGAAGGTTATGGGTGCAGGCTGGGCGTTGTCATAGGTCACAATTCGCGTGATGACTTGCGGTGCTAAATCCAGCGTTGCGGCTTTCAGCGTAATGGTGTTTGGCCCTGGGACTAAGTGAATGATCGGGCTAGTAAAATTTACGCCGTTGCTAAGCGCTCGCACGTCGTTAACGGTAATGCCGGTATTCGCAGGGCCGGTGTAGGCGCCATAAACTTGGATGGTGTCGGACTGTACGGTGATGTTGCTAGTAGGAAATTGTAGAGCGATTGTGACTGGTGTGGCCTCATTTGGCAGCGTGACTATGCTTGGCTGTTCGCCAACTTCAAAACCACTTTTATGGAGTGAAGTTGGATAGCCGCAGTTTTCTTGTGCCAACGCGGCATTGGTGAACGCGAAAAAACTTAGCACCAAGAATTTCATTGCAATCCTGTATCTAGTTGTTTGACTCGAGGCTACGCTGCGTCAAGTTTCTGTGCAAGCCATACTTTGGCGCCGCCGTGGTTGATACTCAAAGTCAAGTCGCCTTAGGCACGCTAACAAAAAACACATATAAATACAGGGCAAAACCGTAGCTAATCCAAAAACGCTACTTATCGTCTGTCGATTCATCGTCAGCATAAAACGATGTTTCGTGGATGGCAAAAATCAAGAAACCGTCGATACGATTAGTGTTCGCAGGCCGAGTTCGCGCCCAACGTAAAGCGCTTGCGCTGTCGCAAGAGGATTTTGCCGAACGCTGTGATTTACACCGCACCTACATTGGTTCTGTGGAGCGCGGCGAGCGCAATATTTCCATTGACAATATGGAGCGCATGGCGAATGCGCTGGGGGTGCATGTCACGGCGCTGTTGACTTAAATTGTTGGCGAGTTGCATTGGTGACTTGTTATTTTTTCTATTTTAATCAGCATCACTAATCTGACATGTCACCAAGCTAGCCCTAAATCGTTGAACGTACTTATGTGATCTAGCGCTGCGTGTCTTGACGGAATCGTACAAAGCCAGCGGAATAGGAAATTGCGCGCGGGATTAGGACGTTGGCGTGATTACGAAGGTGGCGGACTTCAATTTTGACTCTCACTGGTCTGTTCGATATCGCGCTGGCAAAGTTTCGTTTTCCGAGCGGTACCTTGCCCATGTAAGCTGTATCCAAGGCATCAACATAATTCGGGGCCACGGCATCAGGTGCAATCCATGCCAAATCTCGGGATATTTTCCCATCTTCGGTGACCACAACAGTGGTTGCACCAACGTTATTTGGCGGCGGCGATGGCAAAGATTGAAAAACTAAGTTCGTGCTGCCATTTGCTGTGCCATCGGTGAAAAAGCCTCGGTTTGAGTAGTCGAACAAACCTTTGCGATCATTGATCGCATCGCCTCCGCCCTGCGTACGGGTGGTGAAAAAACTGACCGGCTTTGCGAACTGTGGTACCGGGTAGGTACCCACGGGAACCACTGGTGGCAGCGCCATATTGCCAGTCACGTCAGTGAACATTTTTCGTAGTGGCTCGATGTCTTCTTCAGCAGAGAGATTGATATCACCAGTTACGCGGATATTGGTGTAAACCTCCAGCAATCGACGCGGCAGATCTTTATTGAAGAACGATAAAAAGAGGCTATTGCTGTGGTTGTGCGCGTCTAATCGCGAATGCTGTGGTTGGGCGCCATCTTGCAACACGTGGGATACCTGGCCCAGGGATTTCATCATGGTGGCTAAGAAAAAAAGTCGAACTTCCGATTCAAATTCATCCGCCTGAGGCGATAGCGTGGCGTTCGTTGTTTGGTAGGTCAACGCGTTGAAATAGGCGCGGCGCGCATCTAGCCAGGTGAAATGATTGCGCCGACTGATCGTCGGGTTATAGGGCCCCAGAGCGTCGTCCAAACCCAGTGCCCAGTTGATCGATCTATTTTTTACTTCACCTTGGCCAACAATGGGAATGCCTTGGTTGTGCACGGGGTCATAGAAATGCCCAAAAACACGCGTGATGTCGCCGTAAGGGTCTGCGTCTGGAATGGGTGGATCAACGAATTCTGAAGTATCTAAATCATCCTCACGCACGATGCCGCGCACA
>JANNYO010000596.1:0-1097 GCA_031410115.1 Rhodanobacteraceae bacterium
CGGCGTCGCGGTCATCACCAATTGGTGCGGCACGTGCGCGGCGCGCGCGCCTTTTTGCCGCAGCTCTAAGCGCTGATGCACGCCAAAGCGGTGCTGCTCGTCGATGATGCACAGGCTCAGATTTTTAAACTGCACCGCCTCGCTCATCAGCGCGTGGGTGCCAATCACAATCGCGGCGCCCTCGGCAATCGCCGCCAACGCTTTTACGCGCGCCTTGCCCTGCACTTTGCCAGCCAGCCAAATCGGCGTGATCCCAAGTGGCGCAAACCAGCGGATGAAATTGCGAAAATGCTGCTCGGCCAAAAGCTCGGTCGGTGCCACCAGCGCAACCTGGGTTTTGCAGGCCGCAGCGACACACGCCGCCAGCGCGGCGACTACGGTTTTGCCCGAGCCTACATCGCCTTGCACCAAGCGCAGCATCGGTTGGGCGCGTTTTAAGTCGGCAAAAATTTCTTTACAGACGCGCTTTTGCGCCGCCGTCAGCTCAAACCCCAAGCCGGCCAATAGCTGCTTTGCCAACACCGCACCGCCGGATAGAACCGGCGCGCGTTCACTCTTGATGCGATTGCGTTTCAGCTGCATTGATAGCTGATGTGCGAGCAATTCCTCACCGGCCAATCGGCGCTGGGCCGGGTGGCGACGTTCTTCGAGTGCGGCGGTGTCGGCATCGGGCGGCGGCGCATGCACATAGCTGAGTGCCGGCTTGAGTGCTGGCCAATTTAAGCCCAGCAAAGTATCTGGTGGCAAGAGTTCCAATTCATCACTTTCCGGCAGTTCTTTGATAGCCGCAAGCACCGCAGCGGCGATTCGATCCGCCGTAATGCCATCGGCTTTCGGATAGACCGGCGTCAACACTTCCGACACCGGCAAAGCCACGTCGTCAATCAAAAATGTGATTTTAGGGTGCACGATTTCGAACCCGAGCGCGGTTTCACGCGCTTCGCCAAACACCCGCACGCGCGGCCGGGTTTGAAATTTTTCCAACTGCGCCATTTGAAAATAGAAAAACCGCAAACGCATGCGCCCGGTGCCATCGCGCAATTCCGCCTGCAGCATGCGCCGCCCGCGAAAGGAAATTTCGGCATGCTCAATAGTGC
>JANNYO010000597.1:0-3194 GCA_031410115.1 Rhodanobacteraceae bacterium
AATTTGCGCGGCGTTGAAATACGGTCAGGTGCAGCTGTTTCGGCAATCCGACCGGCGTTGCGTTGCATGGTCGGTTGAAAACAACTACCGAATAAAACTATTCGGCATCATCCTCATTGTGGTCTTGGTCATCGTCCTCATCTTCGTCTGGCGCCGCTGCTTCGTCCTCCGACTCTTCTGGCTCAGCTGCTTGGTCTTCGTCAACATCTGGGGCAGCAGCATCTGCGTCGTCATCCGCGCTCGCATCGCCAGTTTCATCATCATTACTGTCTGGAGCCGCCATTGTCGCATCGTCAGATTGATCGTCTTGCGTGGCTTCTTCGTCACCACCCCCAATTTTTCCAGACATGTCTTCAGCAAACACAGGTGCGCTCAGCATTACCACAAACAATGCCGCGCTAAATATTTTCAAACTGACGTTCATCGAGTAGCTCCCTAATACCCGCGCCGATTGCGCGTGCGACAACTCTATGTCAGAAGTTGTTAAAAGAGTGAAACCGCCGTGTTTGCAAAAGAATGATTAACCTGGACTTCAGTCCATGCGTCGCTGGTTTGGTTCGACAACTAGGCTGACACAGAAAGAAAGCGCAGAGGGCTCTAGGCTGATGCAGGGGCTTTTTTCGCAAATGAAGCGCACCAACCCTTGCTTGCGACCGACCGCCCGGGGAACAAAGTGCATGGGTTTCGCACGTTCTTCGCATCCCCTTGCATCAGCGCGCAATTCGCACAGATTTGCTCTGCGGTGTGGGTTGGGTACTTTGCTTTATCAACTTTACTCGCATCCTCGACATAGCCAAGCGCCTTGGCGGTAGCGTTGCCCAGTTCCAGGTTAGGCAGTGTCGCAGGCGCTGGCGGTGCGGCTGCATGCAGTGCCGGAACAACGACGGCAAGGCCAACGGCGGTGGTGGAGGCAAATTGCAGGAAGCCGCGGCGGCTCAATACGTTTTTGGTTGACATAAATACTCCAATCAAGAGGGGTTGCAAAAAATTTTGTAGTCGGCTGTATAAGTATCGTCCCTCGATTGTGTAACGAGTGCATGCAGGCGAAATTGATCTAGGTCAAGCCAGTCAAAAAATCGTCGCAATTTAGCCAGGCACTAACGTAATTCGTTGGCGCAGCCAGGCCATCACATCACGCGCTGACAAAACGCCTGAAATTCGATCCTTTTCCCGCCCATTTTCAAACAGCAACAGGGTGGGAATACTGCGAATGCCATATTTGGCGCTCACCACGGGTGCGGCGTCTGAATCCACTTTGACAAAACGCACCTCCAACATTTGTGCTGCGGCACTGGCAAAATTGGGTGCCATGGTTTTGCAAGGGCCACACCAAGCGGCCCAGAAATCAACCAAAACAGGCAGCTCGGTGTGTGCAATAAATCCGGGCAAGGTAGCATCGGTTAGCGGCACGGGTGCAAGTGGCAACAATAGAGTCTTGCAACGCGCGCAAATAGGCCCCGCGTGCATACGATCTTTTGGAAGGCGATTGATACTCGCGCAATTTGGGCAGACTAGACGCATTTGAAATCCAATAGATGTTTGTAAAAGTCGCGCGCAAGCGACACGGCGTTTCGACCTTTCGTTGGTGCGGGAACTGATAGTCTATATCGCTCTATCCAGATAGAAAGATATCTCAACTTTGAAGCTCGACTCATGCTCTGATTTACTCAAATTATTAGCTGAAGGATCACGACTACGGCTGCTCTTGCTGGTGCAGCAAGAGGAATTGACGGTCGCTGAGCTAGCGCAAATCACCGACTTGAAACAGCCGCGCGTGTCGACGCACTTGGCGAAATTAAAAGAGTCCGGCTTGGTGGCAGATCGGCGGGCGGGCGTGCAGGCGTTTTATCGCTTTGCACCGACCCAATTGGCGTCGGCGGAACGCGCCTTGGTCAGCGCGATCTTGGCGGCAGCAAAAGATGCGCTGTTGGCGGGTGATCAAAAACGCATGCAGCAGGTGCTGAAGGCGCGCAATGCTGGCTTAAATTGGGCCGACACCGTTGCAGGCGATATGGAACGCCACTATTCGCCGGGCCGCACGTGGGAGGCGGTGGCACGCACGGCGGTGGAGCTGATTGAGCTTGGGGATGTGTTGGATTTAGCCTCGGGTGATGGTGCACTCGCTGAGCTCATCGCGCCGCGCGCGCGCTCGGTGACGTGTGTAGACGCCAGCGCTAAAGTCGCCGACGCCGCGCGCAAGCGGTTGACCAAATATCCGAATGTGCGCGTGCTTGAGGCTGATATGCATGCGCTAGATTTGCCTGAAAATGCGTTTGACCAAGCGCTTTTGCTGCAAGCGGTTCCCTACACCACCACACCGTTCAAGCTTTTTGGTGAGCTTGCACGGGTGCTGCGCCCGGGCGGACGCCTGTTAGGTTCGGCGTTGGGAAAACATCGCTTTGAAGCCGAAGTTGCGCCCTTCGGGCATAAAAATTTAGGTTTTGAGACTGTCGAACTCCAAAATTTTCTGGCAGCGTCGGGATTCTCAAATATTTCTGCGCGCGTGGTTGCGCGGGAACGCAAATCACCCCATTTCGACATTCTTGTTTTCAGTGCAACGCGCACTTAACCTTTTGGAATCGCCTAATCCATGTCCGCATTACCGTACTTAAACCCAGAACGCACCGCAGCCCTTTACCGGGCCGCAGCGGAGCGCATTTTATTGATTGATGGTGCCTACGGCTCGATGCTGCAAAGCTATCATTTGGACGAGGCGGGCTATCGCGGCACGCGCTTCAGCGATTTTCCGCATGATGTCAAAGGTAATAATGATTTGCTGGTGTTAACGCAGCCGAAAATTGTTGCCGCCGTGCATCAGGCGTACTTAGACGCCGGTGCAGATTTTTTAGAAACCAACACGTTTAACGCCACGAGCATTAGCCAAGCCGACTATCACATGGAAGGTTTGGTGCACGAGCTGAACTATGAAGGCGCGCGCGTCGCACGCCAGCTGTGTGATCGAAAATCTGATCAAACGCCAGACAAACCGCGCTTTGTGCTGGGTATTTTGGGCCCAACCAATCGCACTGCATCCATTTCCCCAGACGTCAATGACCCGGGTTTTCGACTCGTGACTTTCGATGATTTGGCAAAAAGCTACACCGAGGCGACGCTGGGTTTAATCGAAGGCGGTAGCGATGTGATTATGATTGAAACCGTGTTTGACACGCTCAATGCCAAAGCCGCGCTGTTTG
>JANNYO010000598.1:0-4130 GCA_031410115.1 Rhodanobacteraceae bacterium
GGGTCAGTCATGGCGGACTTGCGGCCCAGGATGTCGTAGCTGAGTTCGGTAACTAACTGGGTATTGGCATTGCTGCCATCGGTGGGCGTGCGCTTGACGGTGCTTAAGTTTCCAAACGATTCATAGCCGTAATCGACGGCAAAGGCATTGGCGTCGGTGGCTTTCAGTGCTTCGGCTAGGCCATTTTTGTCCATGGTCGAGGCGTTGCTTCTGGGGTTGAAGCTTTTGGTTTGCATGCGATCGAATTCGGCGCTGGATAGCGATAGGCCGTTGTAGCTTTCGCTTGGCAGTTCCACCGATGCCGAACGCCCAAGCGCATCGTAATTGCTGCGGGTTTCGGCGGGTGGGATGCCGGTTTGGGGATCACCGGCGCGCACAGAAAATGATTGTGCGGTGAGTGGGTCGGTCGAGAAATACGGCTCGGATTTAGCCTTGACGCGGCCGAGTAAGTCATATTTTGTATAGCTTGCGGCCCAGCGGCTGACCGCGCTTGGGTCGGCTTCGCTGGATTGATAGACGCGGCTAATCGCTGCGATGCTGCGCCCAAGTTTGTCGAAATAGGCGAAGCCGCGCGGTGCAATGAACTGCGCGTTTTGGTTATCTTCCGAAGTATTGGCTTCCACCCGATACAGCGCGCCGAGCGGGCAATTGACGCGCGGTGCGGATGCGGGTATGCCGCCGGAACCATCGGGCAAGGTGGTGCTGGTTGCATCCACGCACCAGGCGTAGGTGCTGCGGCTGAATGCGCCGGTAGCGGCACGGGCAAAGTATTCGCGCCCGAGTGGGCCGTAGAATTTTTCGGCAAACACGCCGTGTGCGGTCAGCGCGCCGAGTGGGTCGCCATAGACGGATCGGTTCAGTGCGCCGCTGGTATCGACGCCGCTGCGCTCATTGAAGGCCTCGATCCCAGCTGCGTTGGTCGCGGAATAGTAAGGCGACTGACTACCTTGCATGAAGCGGCCCAGGCTATCGTATTGCATTTTCGTGTAGCGCTGGAACCGACTCGCTGTGGCGGGCCACTGCTGCTGTAGAAAACCGCTGAGATTGGTGCAGGCGGCGCGGTTGGGGTAGTTAGATACGTTACAGGTTACCGATAAGCTGCGGTTGCCGTTGGCGTCAAGCACATAGTCGGTGCGCTGATGCAGCTTGGCTTGATCGGCGGCTGGCGGCTCGCCCGGATTGCCGTAATTATACAACCCGGATACTTCGGCAACTAACAAGAGTGTGGTCGGGTCATACTCGAAGCT
This sequence comes from Rhodanobacteraceae bacterium, assembly GCA_031410115.1. GTDB lineage: Bacteria > Pseudomonadota > Gammaproteobacteria > Xanthomonadales > SZUA-5 > JANNYA01. Next base: position 1,248 of record JANNYO010000598.1, read on the forward strand.
GCTGCGGCGGTTGATCACGTTGCCGCCGCGCACGCTGTAAACCGTGGCGAGCGACAGCCGCCCGAGCCGAATGCGTTCCGGGCTGGCGCTGGGCGTGCTTTGGCAGCCTTGGCCTTTCACTAAAACCACCGGCGTTTCGGTGCAGCCGTAGAAATTAATCTGGCCTTTGCGCTCGGTTTCGACATCGCTGGCGTCAAACGTGCTGCTTTCCTGCACGAACAAATTGGCTTGCGTGTCCATGATGATCAAGCCGGTGACGCGCTGGGTTTGTGCGCCGGTGGCAAAGTCAAAGCGCTTTTCCTCGGTGGCGTTGGCATAAGGAACGATGGCTTGTTGGATGGAGGCCACAAAGACCGGAGTACTGGTGTAGCTGCTGCTTAGGTCGCTAACCACTGGATCGGTAAGCGCCATAAAACGATAGGGCGAATTGGTGGTGGCGCGCAGCAGCGCAGCCGGATCAACAATCGGGCAAATACCGGGCCCGCAGGTATCCGGCGGCTCTTCAAAACAGCTTTCATCTAATGGGTTGGCGAGGCAAATCGTGTCCGGAATAATCGCGCTCAGCTTTTGCACAATCGTGTGGCTAGCTCTGCCGATAAACGGGAAGTCTTGGCGGTATTCGGTGGTGGTCAAAAGTTTGTTTTGTATGTCTTCGGTGCGGATCGCGGCGAAGCCCAAAAAGCCGCGACCGCCGGTTTGTACGCGCGCACCCTGATAGGTGTAGCGGACGAAACTGGTGGCGGCGAGTGAGGTTGAACTGGTTAGGCAACTCAGTGCATCCGGCGCGCAGCCGGGGGAGGAAGATTTCGCTTCGCGCACCGTCCACAATGGCGTGAACACATCAAACACTACCGAGCCCCGACCGTAATCTTTGCGCGGGCCGTCATAGCTGCGTTGATAAGTAAACTTGCTAACCAGCGGCGCGTAGCTAACCGTGTGTTCAACGTTAAAACCATTAGTGAATTTGACGATAAAGTCATTACCACCATAGCGCGCCAGGGCTTTGGCGACGACCAAATTCTGGCTGCTCGAGCCATCATATTTATAGCGCATCAGCTCGGCGGCACCGTCGCCATCCAAGTCCATGCTCAGGCTAATGTAGGCATCAGGATTGAGATTGCCAAAGGTGGTGATCGCCCCGCTGAGCGGGAAAAAGTCGCTAAAGCCGTTGGCATTTTGCAGCTTGGCGCGCACCGGATAGGTGCCAAAAGCGGGAATATTGGTGTCGTCTTGATATAAAACATCCAGGCGCTTATCGCCGTTTAAGTCCGCTAAATTCAGCTTGCTGGCAAAGCGCCGACGCAAAGTTAGGCCGATGGCGACCTCATTCAACAGCTGGATATTTTGCGTGTTGCCGCCGCGATTGAGGCGATAACTGTACTGATCGTTTGGGTCATTCGTGGTGCCGCCACTGGCTTTTTTATTGATCCAAATATCGGCGTAGCTGTCGCCGTTGAGATCAACAAACGAGGCTGAATTGTAGGTGCTGCGGGTGTTGGTGCAGCCGGTCGGCAGGCTGCCACCACCGACGCACTGGCTGGCGCGCAGGGTCAAATCGCCACTGAGCGGCGCTTCGATGGTGGCGGCGACCCAGTAGGTGCGCGTGCCGGCTTGCCGGCACGGCGTGTCATTGACGCCATCGGGATTGTTGGCATCGCCAGCGAGCGTTGAATAGTCGCCAAAGTCGGCGCTGCTGGTATTGCGAAACGGGTTCGTTGGCTTACCATTTCGATTGGCCACCACGGGATCGACGCAGGCAAATAGCAAGAGATCAGCAATGCCATCGCCATTGAGATCGCCGGTGCGCGCGCTACTGTCAAACTTGGGGCCAAAATACACCCCGGCGAGTGGATCGAAACCGGCGGTATTCAAAAACCGCAGCGCGCCAAAGCGATACGCCAAATTGTTTGCCGCCGTATCGCGCACCAGCGGCAGCACGCTAAAACCAATCAACAAATCCGGCAGGCCATCGCCGGTGACGTCGACAAAATTGGCGTCTTGATCAAAGCTGGCATCGACATTTAAGTCGGTTGCCACCGCACTAAATGTCCAGCTGCCCGCCGCAGCGCCCGCCACTGCGTTGTGCACGAACCAGCCATAGCCGGGCAAATTGCCGGCCAAGGTTTTTTGCTGCTGGACGATTAAATCATCGCGCCCGTCGCCGGTCATATCGAACAAAAACCAGTTCAAATCCCAGCGCACCGGGCGATCCGCAGCGGTCACGCCGCCGGTTTTTTTGAACAGCGAACCCGGATTGCCGGTGGTGCACGATGGTATCGCCCAGACGCCGCCATCGCTGGCATCGGGCGGCTGGCGGCGGGCAAAAACTTCGGCTTGCACCGGGGTTTTCAGCGTCGTCGAATTCCCCAGCGCCACCATGTAGCGAAAGCGCGCCGGGTCGCTTACGTTGAGAATAAATTCCCCGGACGGGTTGCCCGAACAGTTGCGATCTTTCAAAAACACCACGTCTTGCCGACCATCGCCGTCGACATCACCGACCTTAAAATCCGGCGCAAAGTTGAGCAAATTGCTGTAGCTGAGCGAACCCCCAGGCGCCAAATAGCCTTCAGGAAAGTCGTTATCGTCCGAACTATTCCAAGCGAAGCGTGTTGGCGGATAGCACACATCACTCGCCGCACTCGCACCCGGCGCGCATTCTTGCACCGAAATTAAGCGCGGAATCCGGCTGCCAGTGAATGCCTGCGCGTAACTCAAGCGATAGCGCCGTGCCTGCACTTCACTGTTAGGCGACAAACCATTATTCGCCGGGCCATAGACATTGATTTCGCTCAAGCGCTGAGTCAGCGCCATTTTGGAGCCGCCAAAATAATCAATGCGCTGCGCGTCCACGGGCAGCGCCTCAAACACCATCGCGGTGCGCGC
>JANNYO010000599.1:0-13914 GCA_031410115.1 Rhodanobacteraceae bacterium
CTTGATCCCTTAAAACTTTAATCTCTGCCCGATCCGCCAGAGTAAAATGTTGGTATTTTCCCATCCCGCAATCCTCGACTGTTTGTCAAGGTGTTGCACTTCATTTTTCTGACTGCCACTGCTTCCCACACGATCACATAAAATTAAATTGGGTTTTTACTAAACCACCAGTCCCGCCAACGATTTGAAGCATTTAGCTCGGCCATCAATATCGGGCCGTGCTCTTGTAGGCTATAGGTCAAATAACCTGCCGCTTGGAAGTAATCGAAGTGTGTTTGCATTGCCGCAGAATAATGCGGAAGAATTTCGACGAGTAAATCTGCGTTACTTTGGTCGATAAGTTCCCGCAGCTGACTGAGCACTGCGGGCTCTGAGCCTTCAGCGTCAATTTTAACAAGTATTTTTTCGCTCAGTTTAAATCTTTCTTCAAACAAATCTTTGGGCGCAACCTGAGCGATAACAGCTTTTGTTTCACCAAAGATTTTCGCAAAGGCCGGGTCGATTGATGAGTTGGTTATATGACCACAAGGTGTGTAGAACGTGACTGTTGAAGATTTTGCTCCTACCGCCGCGAAAAACGGGTTTACTCTTGACTCAAGGTTTGGGTTTTCTTTTAAGTTGATTAGCAGTCTTAAAAATGCCTCTCTTCCAGGCTCAAACGCGAAGACGTTTGCAGCCTTAAATCGACTTGCCGCATACAGGCTAAATATACCGACATTTGCTCCAATATCGATAATGCAGTCATAATTTTCGAGTCGATCAAGGAACTGGTAGACCTCAGCTTCATAGTTTATTTTTTTGTAAGCAGCAGCGTAAAAGTCGAACTCATTGGCATGCGGAACGAGGTAAATCTTAGCTGTGCCAACATAGGTTGCCGCAGCAGGAAAAATTTGATTTCGCCAGTCCAACCCTTGCGTCCAATTGCAAATCCTAGCCTTAATTTGATTGTCAGGTAGAAATTTTGACGTGCGAATTACGCTGCATAGAAACCAGCGAAATAAGCCCGATCTCATAAAAAAATGCAAACAGTTGGTGAAAAATGTACGAGCGTGCAGGCGCATTTTTTTCATCTTGATATGGTTTTATAGAGGATAGACAGGGTTTTTCGCGCAATGACGAATCTGTGGTTTACCGCCCGCTAAATGAAGATTCGCACTGATCTTGTCGCAGCAAGGCTAGTGAAAAATCAAGTTCGCACCACGCCCAGCTTTGAGTTCACGCACCACGCGGGGTAGCTCAGCGCGCACCGCCTGATTTTGTTCGACAGTTAGAAAACTAGGCAGCCAATCGCTATAAGAATTGACCGCACAGGTGCCGCGAATGCAGAAGGTTTTGATCAGCACCGACTCAGGCCCGCACGGATAACCCAGTTCGCACGCGGCCAGTTGAAACAACGCCCTTAGGCTGTCTATTTCTTTGCCGGGCCAGGGCTTTTTACTCAAACTCGTCCAGCCAAAACCAGCCAAACTCAGCGCGCGCCCGGCTTCCCATACGGCTTCAGGATCGCGGCTGTTGAGTGCGGCTTTGAGCTCTGCTTCGAACGCGGAAATCGTTGCCGCAGTGGGGCTTTCTAATTGCCGCAGCATCAATTTTGCGACAAGATCATTCCCAGCAGCTGCGGCTTTAAGCCAGCGCGCGCGCACTTCATAAACGTCTTTGGTGTTGACCAAAAGGGTTTCACAGCGATCATAACTGCTGTTTGCAAGGGCAATTCGGCGCGCACGAAACGTCTCGTCCGCTTTGACGGTCGGAAGGAACAAATCCATCCATGCTTTGCGATTTGGCGGGCCGGCAAAAAGACCGCAATGCTCATAAATGTAGAGTAGCTTGCGCGCATTCAGTGGCGATACCGGCGGTTTCGAGTAGGCCAAAACCAACGCATTTAGGTTGGGTGCCGTTTCTAAATTTGCTCGTATTGGGGATGCTTGCTTGTTCGCCCAGATGCTGGATGGCAAAAAAGTAAGGCCAGCGAACAGCACGGATAGTGCGACGTTATACAAAAATCGCATGGTTTAAGCCGTTAGCGCAAGCGTTACCCAAGGTGCAATGAGCTCGCGCCCTTCTGGCGCATAGGTGCGAAATTCCATCAGCTTGAACGGCACGGTATCCAACTCAAGCGCCGGTTCGTCAGCGGAATTCGGGCCATCAAATTTAATCGTCAACACGCCAAGTTCAGTAGTCCCCAAGGCTTGCGTAAAATGCCGCAGTTCGACGCTCGTTGGCCATTCCACCAGCGCACACGAGGCAATCGCAATTGTTGTGCCATCTGGCGCTAAGGCGCGCACTTTCGCCAATGTCAGGCTATTGATTTGGCGTAATTCGATACCAAAAAGCCAATCGCCGCGCATATCAATGCCGCGCAAAACCTCAATCGGGCGTCTACGTACCAATGGCGCAAGTTCCGCGTCGATGATCAACACGGTTTTTGTGCGCTGTGCCGGGTAACTTTGGTAGGGCTCGTTGTAGGACATGGACGTCTAAAGTGCCGATAATGTCTAGAGTCTGTCACATTTGCGGCGGAGCGCACACATTTTGACGTCGAAAACGGTGCACAACCTATTAATTAGGGCATTTAACCCGACCAATGGCGCAAACAGCTCGTTTTATGGCTTGTTAACCGGACAAAACTGCCGCGAGCGCCGAGTCAGTAGCCGCTAAAATTTGGGCATTTGCTGGCTTTGCCAATATCTGCGCCAAGCCTTCAGGCACCGGCACTGCATAGCCAATCAACGGTTCGACGATTGCATCAAACTTCGCTGCATGGGCGGTTGCGGCAATCAGCCACGCGCTATCGGCTTTAAGTTTTTGCATCTGCTCGAACGCGGCGAATCCACACGCGGTGTGCGGGCAGATCACGTGCCCGTAATGCGTTGGTGCAGCCCGCATGAATTCCGTTAACTCAGCGTCAGACACGCTGATGCCAGTGGTGTTTTCAAGATTAGGAAACATATGGCTTAGGCGTTCGAAATTGCTCGGAGCACCGACATCCATGGCGTTTGCCAGCGTGGCGATGCTGGGCTTGGGTGCGTATTGGCCGGTGTTGAGGAAATCTGCCAGCACGCGATTGGCATTACTCGCCAGGCAAATATGATCAATTGGTGCACCGATCGCGCGCGCCATGATGGCACCCAAACCATTGCCTAAATTGCCGCTGGGAATAATCAAATTCACCGTTTTTTGTTTCGATGCGCGCCAACGTAGGCTGGCATCGACGTAATACGCCATTTGCGGCAGCAATCGGCCCAAGCTAATCGAGTTTGCTGAAATGAGCTGCACTTTTGCGCGTAAATCCGGGTTTGAGAAAGCGCGTTTGACCAGCGCTTGGCAGTCATCAAAGCTGCCGTCAACACGATAGGTATGAACGTTGTCGCCAAACGCCCCAAGCTGATGCGCTTGGCGCGCCGATACCCGGCCGTGCGGGTAGAGAATCACCACGCGAAAGCCGGGCACGCGGTGGAACGCAGCTGCCACAGCACCGCCAGTATCGCCTGAGGTTGCGACCAGCACCACGGTTTCCTGCGATGTCGCGCTGCTAAGTTTCAACCGCACCAGACATGCCGCCAAAAAGCGCGCAGCAAAGTCTTTGAACGCAGCGGTTGGGCCGTGAAAAAGTTCCAATACAGCTGCGTTTTTCGCAATTGGGCTGCTGCCGGCTAAGGCTACTTGCGGCATCGGTAAATTCAGCGACTCAGCGCAAATTTGCGGTAATTCAGATGCCAGCACGGAGCCCGCAAAAAATGGTGCAAGCGCCCAAGCGGCGGTTTGCGCAAGGCTAGTTCCTGGCGCGTCAAAGGTGATTTTGGGCAGGCTGGACGGCACGTATAAGCCGCCATCCGGCGCCAAGCCGGCGTTCAGTGCCGCGTCGAGTGAGATCGCGGTTTTGCCGGGGTCGCGCGTGCTGTAGTAGTCCATTTCTTAAGCCTGCCGCGTCAGCGCCACATAGCGTTCAAGACAGGTCAACGCCGCACCGGAGGCCAAAATTTCGCGCGCTTTCGCCACGCCGGTGCCCAAATTCGCGCAAGCGCCAGCGATGTAAAGTCCAGCGGCGGCGTTGAGCGTCACGATTTCCGTTGCCGCCGCCGCTTGACCGGCGCTGTGGCCTGATAAAACGTGGCGCACCAGATTTAAACTTTCCCCCGCATTGGCCACTTTCAACAGCGCCATCGGATAGGCGTGCATACCCAGCGCCTGGGGTTCGATGGTGAATTCGCGCAGGGTGTTTTCATTAAGTTCGCAGGCGAAGCTGGGTGCGGAAATCGACAGCTCGTCCATGCCGTCGGCGGAATGCACCACCAATGCCCGCTTGCTGCCCAGCATCTTCAGCACTTCCGCCATCGGGCGCAGCCAGCGGCGATCATAAACACCGACCACATTGAAGCGCGCAGCCGCCGGATTGGTCAGCGGCCCCAATAAATTAAACACCGTGCGAATGCCCAATTCGCGGCGAATCGGGCTAGCGTGCTTCATTGCCGCGTGGTGTTGGGGCGCAAACATAAAGCCAAAATTGACCTCAGAAATACAGCGGGAAATCTGTTCGGGCGACAAATCTAGTTTGGCACCGGCGGCTTCTAAAACATCCGCCGAGCCCGAATTGCTCGACACCGAGCGATTGCCGTGTTTGGCGACTTTCACACCGGCAGCCGCGCACACGAAACTAGCGGCAGTTGACACATTAAAGCTGGAAACGCCATCGCCGCCGGTGCCAACGATGTCGAGCAATTGTATTTCCGTGTCGCCTTCCGGCGAGACTTCATCTCCCATCGGCATTGGCACCGCCTCGGCAAGCTCGCGCATCACGCTTGCGGCGGCGGCGATCTCAATGGCGGTTTCGCCCTTCATGCGCAGCGCAACTAAAAATGCCGCTGTGCGCGCTGGTGTTGATTCACCGCGCATAATTTCGCCGACCGCAGCGCGCATATCGGCTTCGCCCAAATCATTGCGGTCGACCAATTTTTTCAGCGCCAGCGTGATGTGCAGTCTTGCCGGCGTGGCTTGGGATTGCACATCGTTTTGCTTCACGTTCATGCAACCTCCGCGACTTCTGTGACGTGCGCTTGCGCCTCAACAGACTGAACTTTTGGTGCGCGCAAAAAATTGCGCAGCAGGTTTTTTCCTTCATGCGTCAAAATCGATTCTGGATGGAACTGCACGCCTTCAACGTTTAATGTTTTGTGGCGCAAACCCATGATTTCATCGAATTCACCCGCTTCGGTTTGCGTCCACGCAGTGATTTCCAAACAGTCGGGTAGGCTGGCTTTTTCAACAATCAGCGAGTGATAGCGCGTCGCTTCGAATGGATTCGGTAAATTTTGGAACACGCCTTTGCCATTGTGGTGAATCATCGAGGTTTTGCCGTGCATGACTTTGCGCGCGCGAACCACTTTGCCACCGAACACCTGGCCGATACTTTGATGTCCTAAACACACCCCAAAAATAGGTACTTTTCCGGCCAGCGTTTCGATTAGGCTCAAGGAAATTCCCGCGTCATTGGGTGTGCAGGGCCCGGGCGAAATCACCACGTGTGTCGGTTTGAGTGCCACGACTTGTGCGAGGTTAAGCGCATCGTTGCGATACACCTGCACCGAGCTGCCTAGTTCGCTGAAATACTGCACCAGGTTGTAAGTAAAACTATCGTAGTTATCGAGCATTAAAAGCATAGATGTATCATCTTTGGGTCGAGAATAAGAACGTCAGCGGCCTGCACGGCGGCGGGCTAGCCGGCAAAGATAGCGCATCACACTGGATTTAGAAAAATTCAATCACTTTTCGCATAAATTGAGACGCGTGAAAAAATGCCTATCGAACCCTTAAAAGCTGAAATTCCAGCCAAATTTTCCTGGACGGGCCGCGTGGATGCCAGCGAAGGGCCGCGCGCGCTGCGCTGGCATCAGCGGGTAAAAACTGTACACACGCAGATCGAGTCGCCCGGTGTGGCGCTGCTCGGTTTTGCCTGCGATGCCGGCGTGGCGCGCAATCAGGGGCGTGTTGGCGCCGCTGCGGGGCCACAGCATCTGCGTGCGGCGCTGGCAAATTTGGCTTGGCAGCACGGCGACTTGCCTGCATTTGACTTAGGCGACGTGCTTTGCGCGGGTGATGAGCTGGAAGCGGCGCAGGCAGAATTTGGTGTCCAGCTCGCCCAGCTTTTGCACGACGGATTCCGCCCGATTGGATTTGGCGGCGGGCACGAGCTTGCCTACGCCAGCTGGTTAGGCTTGGCGGAATTTGCCGCCAAACAGCGGCGCGTGCCGCGCATCGGCATCATCAATTTTGACGCGCATTTTGACTTGCGCAGCGCTGAGCGCGGCAGCTCCGGCACGCCGTTCAAGCAAATTAGCGATGACTGTACGCGCCGCAATTGGCCCTTTCAGTACGCCTGTCTGGGCGTGGCGGAAACCGCCAACACCGCTGCACTGTTCGCCCAAGCCAGTCGCCTGGGCGTGTGGTGGGAAACCGACAGCGTCATGCAAAGCGCGGAAAATCCTGAGTTGCTGGCGAAAATCGAGCGCTTTGTCCGCGGCGTCGATTGGCTGTATGTCAGCGTGTGTTTGGATGTTTTGCCCGCAGCGACCGCGCCCGGCGTATCGGCACCGGCCGCATTTGGCGTGCCCTTGCCGGTGCTTGAGGCGCTTTTGAAAAATCTAAAGCGCAGCGGCAAACTGCGTTATTGCGATATTGCCGAACTGAATCCAAATTTCGACATCGACGCGCGTACCGCCAAAGTCGCAGCGCGTTTGCTGTGGGTTTTGGCACGTTAGGCGAGTTTGTCGCTACCTTGCGCCACCGCACCGGGCGGTTTTGTAAAGTGAGTGCGCACGTGCGACCATCATTGGACGATATGTTTGAGCCTTGAGCCGATGACCGATTTTGGTACACCTTCAATAATGCCGCCAACGGATACCACGCCGTTTCGACTCGCGCAGCTGCGCGTGCACGAAGTTGGGCCATTTGTCGATTTTTCGCTTGATTTTCCGCCCGGCTCTGCGGACTTGGCCGAAGTGCATATTTTTACCGGGCCCAATGGCAGTGGTAAATCAACCTTGCTGGCGGCGATCTCGGCACTTTTTACTGTGTGGCCAATTGGCGCCAAGGAGCTTGAGCGGCTGTCGCGAAGTGAGTTGTCTTTTATTGCGGCAAAGATTGATGCAAATGGCGGCGAGCTTCGACTCGGGCCTTCGAACTTAGCAGTGTTTAACCCTATTACCGTGGGTTGGGGGCGGCTCGCGCTTTCCCTACCAGAAGAGTCTTGGGCAATGAATGCGCTCATTTCACTAGTCCGCCAGAGCACTGGGCATTCAGCCGTTGTCGGATTCGGTGTCCTAGCATATTCAGCGGCAAAGCAGTTTCGTACAGGGGTTATAGAGTCATACGATGCGCCTTCGGCTGTGGAGAGTCGCCGCGCAGCGTCCTTTTTTGGCCGCGAGCCGAACGATTCGGCTGTGCAGTGGTTGGCGAATACTTTAACCAATATCTCACTTGCCAAAACCGATGGTGACAGTGCCGCTGCGGAGACTTACGAAACGAATATCAATGAGATTTGTCAGGCGGTGGCGCTAGTTATCGGTGCCTCGTTTTCCTTAAAACTGAATCGAAAGCCGTTAGAGGTTTTGGCAGTTTGGGCCGGGCAGAGCATTCCTGTCGCCCAATTGCCGGACGGATTGAAGTCCGTGTTGAGTTTACTCGCGGATATTTCAATGCGATTGGATGCGATGAACTGGGTACGCCCAGAGGCTATCGCTAAGCGCCCGTTCGTGCTGCTACTCGACGAGATAGATGTGCATTTGCATCCTAAATGGCAGCGCCAAATTGTCTCGGTTTTGCAGCGCAGCTTTCCCAATGCGCAAATTTTCGTCTCAACACACAGTCCATTTGTCGTCGCTTCCGTAAGCGATGCCTGGGTCTACACGCTAGACCCACGCCAAAATCACGCCACCGCTGAAAAATCAGGTGCTGGTCAAAGCCTAATGACTGTGATCCAAGATGTATTCGAAATCGATGAGCAGTTTGACCCGGAAACAGAAGCGCTGTTCGACACGTTTTACGCGGAGCGCACGCGCGCGATGCAAACTAAAAAAGTCGATCAACTGAAGGTTTTGGGCGCGCAGTTGAGTGACCGCGGTAGTGAAGTGGATGACATCGTTAATTCCGAAATTCACCAGGTGGAACGCAAAATTGCCTTGCCCTTGAACCAGTCGGCGTAACGGAAAAGTCGAAAAATTAATGATGCCCTATGCCCGCGGTGATGCGCCTGCTTGTTTGACAGCAATTGATTTGAGTGCCTGGCCGTTGAGCAAAGCGTGGCCGTTGAGCAAAGCGTGTTACCTCCAAACTAGAGAGCGGTTGCTTGAGGCGTCTGGAGATCGCTGTGCGTTTTGCGATGGACTTACAAAAATAACCAGCAAAGCGACTGTTGAACATTTTCGCCCCAAATCCCAATTTCCTGCGCTCAAAGCGCAGTGGAGCAACCTTTTCCCCTGCTGTGATCAGTGCCAGTCAGCAAAATTAGAAAAATTTGACGAGGCGCTTTTGAAACCTGACGTCCCCGGTTACCGTTTTGCGAAATATTTCGTTTGTAACTTCCGCACGGGCGAAATAGAAGTCGATCCAGGTAGTGCGCAAGAAGACCAACGACGTGCCGCTGTCACAACGCAAATCTATGGGTTGAACACCACTGCGCGGTGTAACGCAAGACGCACCGAACACCGAAAATGGCTTGCAATTGCGCAGCAAATCGGCGCAAACATGGAGCGACCGGACTTAGACGACTGGCAATTTCGATTCTTTTTGCAACGGTAAGTTGCTTTTGGCTGTGGGAAAGCTAAACGCCGTCGCCACACCGCACACGCTAGACTCCAACATATGAAAATAGCCAAACTCACCCACAAGAATTTCAAGCGTTTCCTATTGCCGTGCTTAGCTTTCGCGCTCGCTGCATGCGCACCCGGCGCACCGCAAACGCCGGCCTCAGGTGTAGGTGCAGGGCAAAGCGCCGGGCGCGGCCCGTCCGCTTTATTAGCGCCGCCGGTGCAGGTACTCCGCGCAGCGTTGCAAATGCAAGACTGGGTCGATGAAATCGCCGCCGTTGGCACGACGTCGGCAAATGAATCGATCACCCTCAGCGCCAAGGTCACCGAGACCGTCGCGCGCATCAACTTTTCCGATAACGCGGTCGTCAATGCCGGTGACGTGCTGGTGGAATTGACCGGGCGCGCGGAAGTCGCGGCGCTGAAAGAAGCGCAGGCGGCATTCGTCGATGCGGACCGTCAGTACGAGCGCCTGAGTGTGGTTGTTAAGCAAGGCACGGTTACTCGCGCGCAGCTGGACACCCAGGGTGCGGCGCGCGATCAAGCGCAGGCCAGGCGCGAGGCGATCCGCGCGCGCTTGAGTGATCGGGTGATCGTCGCGCCATTTTCTGGCGTTACCGGCTTTCGCATGGTCAGCCCCGGTGCATTGGTCACGCCAGGAACGGCAATCACTACGCTTGACGATATCGATACCTTAAAGCTTGAGTTTTCAGTGCCGGAAAACCAGCTGGCGCTGGTGCACGTCGGGGATTTAGTTTTGGCGCGCAGCTCAGCGTTTGTCGGTCAAGATTTTTCCGGAAAAGTGTATGCCTTAGATAGCCGTGTCGATCCGGCGTCACGCGCGGTTAAAGTGCGTGCGAAGTTGCAGAATCCAAAAATGGCGAATGGCGCGCACACGCTGCTGCCGGGCATGCTGTTGAGCGTCAAACTACAGGCGCAAACTCGGCGCGCGCTGGCACTTTCTGAGATCGCCGTGCTGCAACAGGCCGATCAGGCCTACGTTTTTAAAATCGACGCCAACCAGCAGGCGGTGCGCGCTGACATTGTTTTGGGTGCACGCCGCAGCGGAATTTCCGATGGCGCCACGCCAAGGCAGGGGCTGGTTGAAGTATTAAGCGGCTTGACTGAAGCCGATATCGTGATCGGGGAAGGTGCCTCGAAACTGCGCCCGGGCATGCCGGTTGAACTGGTTAATGGCGCATCGCCATGAGTACTATGGCGGGCAACACTGCGTTGCCAAATGCAGTCGGCGCACTGTTTCCAGCACTACCGTTTTCGCTGTTCGGCTGGATCGAGGAGCACCGCCATCTATTGCGGCCACCGGTTGGCAATAAAGTGATTTGGCAAAATCAAGATTTCATTTGCATGGTGGTGGGCGGGCCGAATGCGCGTACCGACTATCACCTCGAGGCCGGGCCTGAGTTTTTTTACCAGTTGGAAGGCGAGATGGTGCTGCGTATTCGCGCGCCGCAGGCGGGCAAAACCCACACCGTGGCGCAAGATATTGCAATCAAAGCCGGTGAAATTTTTCTGCTGCCAGCCAACGTGCCGCACTCGCCGCAGCGCGCACCCGGCTCGGTCGGTTTGGTGATTGAACGTAAGCGCCTAAGCCACGAGCTGGATTCGCTGCAATGGTATTGCCCGAGTTGCGGCAATAAAGTTTATCAAGAGGACTTTCACTTGAGCGATATTGAAACGCAGTTCAAAGCGGTGTTCGAGCGTTTTGATGGCGCAATTGAAAATCGCACTTGCCGCGAATGTGGCGCATTGCACCCCTTGCGGCAAGCGCGATGAAGTACGTTCAGTAATTTTGTCGATCGCCAGCGATATCGATCATACGTTCAGGCGACGATAGTTAATCCTTTAGGCAGCCGTGATTACGTCGCCCCGGCAGGGTGCAAGCTTGCAACCTGTGGTCAGGCGCACGGTGGGCCACCAATGAATTGGCGGACAAGTTATGGATGTATCCCCGCTTTTACTTTCACCTAACTGCTACACATGGCTTACCAAGCCGCCTGCGCTTGCCTACACTAAGCGCCCCTAATCATGGGCCTCAGTCGTCGGGGCACTAAAACTATGCTGAAATTCACCAAGGTTGTGCAGTCTTGAAACCCACTTTGCCGAAATCGGCTGCCAAGGGTTCTGTAAAAGCCGCTGCCGGTGCCAAAGGTGCGGTCAAACGAACGGTCAATGCCGATCCGAAGCGCGTCGCGCAAAAAGCCGTAATCGACAAGGCCGCTACACCCAAGGCGCGCAAACAGCGGCCGCTGATTTTAGACGGCGCGCGCCTGACTCGGCGGGCGGTGCTAGATGTGGCGTATCGTGGGCGCAGGGTGGAGCTAGCGCCGAATGCGCTGCGCCGGGTAACGAAGGCGGCGAAGTTTTTGGAGTCGGAACTTAAGCGCGGTGTGCCGCTTTATGGTGTTACCACTGGTTTTGGCTCAAATGCGGATCGGCTATTGGCATCCAACCGGCTGCGCGGGCAGGCGGATACTGAGCTGAGCCTAATCGAAGAATTGCAACACAATTTAATCGTTAGCCACGCCGTTTGCGTGGGTGCGCCGCTGCCAGTGGAAGTGGCGCGCGCGATGCTGGTGATTCGCTTGAATACCCTTTTGGGCGGGCATTCGGGTATACGGGCGCGGGTGTTGAAGCTGATGTTGGCGCTGTTAAATTTTGGCATCACGCCGGTGGTGCCGGAGCTGGGTTCAGTCGGTGCTAGTGGTGATCTCGCACCGCTTTCGCATCTGGCCCTGCCGCTGCTGGGTCTGGGCGATGTGATCTTCAACGGCGCGCGCATCTCAGCTGCTGACGCCCTGGCTGAGTTTGACCTGACGCCGGTGCGGCTGAGCTGCAAGGAAGGTTTAGCGTTGAACAATGGCACCACCCAAATGCTGGCGATGGCGGTGCTGACCTTGGATCGATTTGAAGCGGCGCTTAAGCAAGCGGATGTCAATGCGGCGTTGAGTTTGGAGGCCTTTTGCGGCAGATCTGACGCTTTTGATGCGCGTGCGCATGCGCTGCGCCCACACCCCGGGCAAATTGCCACGGCCGCCAACATTCGTGCGCTGACCGCAGGTTCGGGATTTGTTGATATTGCCTATCACCGGGTGCCGCGCTTTAGTCCGTGGGGGCCAAAATCTTGGGCCGAAGGGCAGGCAAAACAGCGTACTTTTGACATCCGCTGGGACTATGTTTTGCAGTCCGAGCGCGAAGGCCGCGAGGGATTTTTTGCGCAGCATTTGCCGTTTCGCGGTGGCAAAAAATTCCAGCCGCAAGATGCCTACAGCCTACGCTGCGTGCCGCAAGTTCATGGTGCGGTAAAAGATAGTTTTGCCCACGTCTGTCGGGTGATGGATATTGAACTGAACGCGGTGACTGACAATCCGCTGATTTTTCCGGGAACCTCAGAATCTGAGGTTGTGCGGGTGCTGTCGGCCGGGAATTTTCACGGCATGCCGCTGGCATTGGCACTTGCGCAGTTGAAATGTGCGATGCCGGTGTTGGCCTCGATTAGCGAACGGCGCTTGAATAAATTGCTGGATCCAGCCACCAATGATGGCTTGCCGCCGTTTTTAATCGGCAATGAAGACGGCACCGATTCGGGTTTAATGATCGTGCAATACACCGCCGCCAGTATTGTTAATGACCTAGCATCCCGTGCGAATCCGGCGTGCGTGTACTCCGTGCCGACGAGCGCGAATGCCGAAGATCACGTGTCTATGGGCACCAACGATGCGCGCCACGCCTTGGCGATGATGGAATCGCTAGAATCGGTGCTGGCGCTGGAGTTGCTGTGCGCCACGCAAGCACTGGAGTATCGCATGCAGGTGCTAGACGCGGCGGCAAGTCTTGCCACCAACATTGGCATTCAAGGCTTGCGCAGTAAAATTCGTAATGTGTCCCCGGTTAAACCGGCCGAGACTGAAGGTTTAGCCGCCGATATCAAACGCTTACAAACAGATCTGCGCAAATTAAGCACAATCAAACCCAGCCCTGTGGCACTGCGGGTATTGGCTGTGGTGCGCGAGGCGGGTTTAAGCTTTATGGCACGCGATCGCTTGCTCAGCCCCGATATTGAACTGGCGCAAAAAATAGTTAGGAGCCGCACCGTTGTGCAAGCGGCTGAAGCAATGTTGCCCGAGGCTTTAAGTTTGGATTGACAGCTCAGCATGATCTTGAACGTCGGCGTAAACTCGCCCGAACCACGAATAACTCACACTAAATCAAGAGAACTACCCATGAAAATTTCGGCAATTTGCGTCTGCATCATCACCGCGCTCAGCGTGAGCAGCTGTGCGACCAATCCAGAAGGCAAAAAAATCTTCAATATGGTGGATAGCAAACAGCTCAATGCCATGGGCTTATCGGCTTTTGATGAAATGAAAGTCAAAGCCAAAGTCAGCCCAGATGCGGGCCTGCAAAATTACGTCAAGTGCGTCACCAACAAACTGATTGCAGAGCTGCCCGGTGATTTCGCCAAACAAGATTGGGAAGTGGTGGTGTTCGATGATCAAACACCGAACGCTTTTGCCTTGCCCGGCGGTAAGGTCGGGGTGCACACGGGCATATTGCAAGTGGCACAAAACGAGGCGCAGTTGGCGGCGGTGATCGGGCATGAGTTGAGCCACGTCACCTACCAGCATGGCGGGCAGCGCGTGAGCTTGCAGATGGCATCGGAAGCGGCAGGGCAGGTGGTGCAGATGTACGCCGGCTCTAACGGACAGCAGCGCAATCCTTATTTGGAAGCGGCAATTGGCCTGGGCAGCCAAGTCGGTGTGATGCTGCCGTTTTCGCGCAAACACGAATCCGAGGCGGATCGCGCCGGGCAAATGCTGATGGCGCGCGCGGGCTACGATCCAGCCGAGGCGTCGAAGCTTTGGGCGAATATGATGGCAGCGGGAAATGGTTCGCCGCCGCAGTGGCTGTCGACCCACCCAGATCCGGAAAAGCGCATGGAAAAACTTGCGGCGCGCGCGCCTGATTTACAGCCACTTGCGGAAACCGCACGCGCGCAGGGCAAGGGGCAGTCTTGCCCAAGGTAGTCGCCCTTGAGCTTGGTATCACGATCAAGCCCTGCACCGATGCCGACATTCCTGCGCTGTTGCCTTTG
>JANNYO010000600.1:0-4299 GCA_031410115.1 Rhodanobacteraceae bacterium
CCTGGATCTGGTTTTGGCACAGGCGCGCTAAACAAATCCGATGGACGCAATTTTTCTTCACTTTCACCGCCGCCGATTTGATTTGCTTGCGCGATGAAGTCGGCTTTTTCTGGCGCTTGCGCACTGCGCGATTGCACCAAAATAACGTCTAAATCCGGCAGTTCGTTTGGGCTTGAGTCCTCGGCTTGAAAGGTAATGCCGAGTGCTGCGACTGCGTGCAGCATGCCGGCGACTAAAAGGGTCATACCCAAGCGGTCGTTTGGGGCAATTTTTACCCGTGGTTTGTTTCCCGGATTAATTTAAGACGTTTTTACAGCGCGTCAAAAAGCATGCCAGCAATATTGATATCGAATGCCCGATCAAGCTCGCGAATACAGGTCGGGCTGGTCACATTGATTTCGGTTAGATAATCACCGATCACATCTAGCCCAACAAAATATAGGCCACGTCGCCGAAGTTCAGGGCCAACTTGCGCCGCAATCCAGCGGTCTCGCTCGCTCAACGCTTGCGGTACGCCCACACCGCCGCGCGCCAAGTTTCCGCGAAATTCATCGCCCTGTGGCACCCGCGCCAAAGCGTAGGGAACTGGCTCACCGTCGATTAATAAAATACGTTTATCGCCATGCTTAATGTCTGGCAAAAATTGCTGTACCAGGGCCAGCTCAACGCCCTCGCGGGTCAACGTTTCAAAAATCACGTTAAGGTTTGGATCGTCTTTGGATACCCGAAAAATAGCGGTTCCGCCCATGCCATCCAGTGTTTTCGCCACCGCAAGGCCATGCTCTAGTACAAATTCTTTTAGCAACTTCGCATCACGCGCGACCAGTGATTTTGGGCAACATTGCGGGAAATGTAGCGCGAACAATTTTTCGTTCGCGTCGCGCACCGACTGCGGCTTGTTGACCACGAGCGCGCCATGCGCTTCCGCTAAATCCAAGATGTGTGTGTCATGCAAATATTGCGTGTCAAAAGGCGGGTCTTTACGCGCCAAAATAATCGACATCTCGGCTAAATCGCAGGCTATCTCTGGCTCAAGCGTGTGCCAATGCTGCGCGTTGTCGAATACATCTAACTTTTGCGCGCGGGCAAATGCTCTGTTTTCACGAATGTAGAGGCTTTCCTGGCGCACGTAATGCAAAACATAGCCCCGTCTTTTTGCCTCAAGCAGCATGGCAAAACTAGAATCTTTGTAAACCTTGATCTTTTCGATTGGGTCCATCAGGACGGCCAGATTGCGTTGCATCTAATGAATCCACGTGTGATTTGAGTTCGGAGGCGTTTTTGCCGAAAAACATGTCAGCCAGAAACGGCTTGTGCGCCCAGTAAATGCATGGCTTTTGCAAAATCCTCCGAGTAGTATCGCTTAAGTTTGGTCGAAATGACGCGTAGCCTGGAGACTCTTAAGTTAGATTCACATGACTCACCAGTCACTTAGAACATGATCTTGAGAAACAGCTGCAGGTTCGTAAAGCGCGTGTTAAGGTTGGGATCGTTTGGTCGGGAAAGCCCTGTTGCATGTGCCGTTTTTGTATTTTGGCTGGATCTGAGTCATACCTCAGGATGTTAAGTGGAATGAGCATCGCCGCAAGGTAACGCAGAAAAATGATTCCTGGATAAAAAGCAAAAACATTGATGAACTTTGCCGTGGCCACTGTCTTGCTTGAGCAATAGTCTGTTTTGTGTTGAATGTAGTTAATGATTTTTAGTAATACTTTTAAAGGGTGCCTATGGACGATCTAATCGAAAAAAGCGGTATGTCTGGCCTTCGTGTGATGGTGATCGACGACAGCAAGACGATTCGACGCACGGCGGAAACGTTGTTGAAGAAAGAAGGTTGCGACGTCGTTACGGCGGTAGATGGCTTTGAAGCCTTGGCAAAAATCGCCGACCAGCAGCCGCAAATTATTTTTGTTGACATTATGATGCCCAGGCTAGATGGCTATCAAACCTGTGCTTTGATTAAAAGTAACAGCCAATTCAAGTCAGTGCCTGTCATTATGCTGTCGAGCAAGGACGGGCTGTTTGATAAAGCGCGCGGGCGCATTGTTGGATCTGAGCAGTATTTGACGAAACCTTTCACGCGCGATGAGCTGTTGGGCGCGATTCGCCGATATGTTGCGGTTGCGTAAGGCCTGATCGTGGCACGCGTGCTTGTCATTGATGACTCACCGACCGATGTTCGGGTGCTTACCGTGCTGTTGGAGCGAAACGGCTTTGATGTCGTTAGCGCGGCGAACGCGAGTGATGGCATTGTTATCGCGCGAACACAGCAGCCGGATCTGATCTTGATGGACGTGATTATGCCCGGAACCAATGGGTTTCAGGCGACGCGAATGTTGAGCAAGGATGCTGAAACAGCGGCCATTCCAGTCATTATTGTGACCACAAAAAACATGGAAGCCGACCGTCTGTGGGGGCTTCGGCAAGGTGCACGTGACTTCGTCACGAAACCACCGAATGAGCGCGATCTAATTTCGCGAATTAATCGTTTATTGCAGGCCTGACGCGATGACTTTATCAACCGATTTCACCGAACCTAAAACCGCTTTCGAAGTTTTGCTTGACTACGAAAAGCGCAGCCTAGAACACGTGGCAGGTGTGCCCGAACAGCTCGAGGCACCTGGACTATGGCGCGGCATTGGTTTTCGCTTAGGCGATATTTATCTGGTCAGTAGCATCAGTGAAGTCAACGAAATTTTGCGCGTACCGACGGTAACGAATGTTCCCGGAACTAAAGCCTGGATGCTCGGCATCGCCAACGTGCGTGGCAACTTGCTGCCAATCGTGCATTTGCGCGGTTTGCTCGAGGGCGAAACCTACAAAGCCGTCGACACCGCGCGCGTGTTGTCGATCAAACAGGCCGGCGGCACGATCGGCTTGATCGTCGATGAAGTGCTCGGTCAGCGCAGCTTCGTCGACGAAAACAAGCAAGATAACAAAACCTATTTAGACAGCCCAATCAACACGCATTTGTCCCATGAATATGTCGCGGGAACGATGAGTTGGGGAGTCTTTAGCATGGCATCTTTGGTGAAAGAGCCTGAGTTTTTGCAGGCAGCAGCATAGCTTTTTGGTCGCACGTTTTGCCTTGGCAAAACAGAATTAAATAAAAATTGTTTTGCCCTGGCGGCAAACACAAACTTGTTTCGGGTTAAGGAGAGTTGAGATAATGAGTACTCCAGCAGGCGGGCTACAACAACGCGAATCGCAGACGCTTAATGCAATCCTCGGGATTGTTTTGGCGGTCGCGCTCCTATTTTTGTTCGTCAACTTCTTTTTGGCGAACAAGCGAAACAACGAGGATCGCGGCGCGATTGCGGCGATCAACGAGATTCAGGTGCGCTCGCAGCAAATTGCGAAATTCGCAGCCGAAGCCGCTGGCGGAAACCTGACGGCGTTTGCCGCCTTGCAAGATACTCGCGATCAAATTGATGCTCGAGTGACCGCTTTGACCGGCGGTAGCGACGGCGCTAAATTCCCGGCGGTTCCATCGATCGACAAAAACGCCGAGGTCGCACCCAAGGTCAAGATTCTCGGCGAATCGTGGGCACGTGTTAAAAAGAACGCGAACGATATTTTGACGCGACGTTCAAACGTCGGTGAATTTGCGGATATCTCAGTCCAGTTCCTTGAGAAAATTGTGTCGCTCTCGGTTCGTTCGGATCAATTGGCGAAATCGCTTGCTGATGTCAGTGCGCCGCAGGATCAAATATATGTAGCGGCGCGCCAAGTCGCAATTGCCGAGCGCCTAAGTCGGCGGCTAACAGAAATTCAAGCGGCAGGTGAAAACGCACCATCGTCACGTGACGGGTTCTTGCGCGACTCGCAGCAGTTTGGTCGCACGCTCGATGGCTTGCAGTCTGGCAACCCCGAACTGGGTATTTCGCAGGTTAGAAACACCGAGGGTTTGCAAATTCTTCAGGAGGTCAAATCAATCTATACGGTTATTGGCGGCTTTGTTGACGGCATTACCAAAGGCTCAGACGACGTATTCGCGGTGAAAGAGTCCTCTGGCGATTTGTTTTTAAACTCAGCTACATTGTTAACCAGCGCGCAAAACGTCGAAAAAGCGTTTTCGCTTCAGCCGGGCAATCGAACCTTGCCGTCCGTTCTGGCATCAATCGTGTTTGGTATTTTGGCAGCACTTTCCGTGGTTGGTCTGCTGCTTTTGAACTATCGCGATCAGCAGCGCCGATACAAAGTCACCGCTGACTTAAATCAACGAAATCAAGAAGCTATTTTACGTTTGCTCGATGAAATGGGTAGCTTGGCAGAAGGCGATTTGACGGTACGTGCAAC
>JANNYO010000601.1:0-4182 GCA_031410115.1 Rhodanobacteraceae bacterium
TGGTCAGTACGCCGCAACGTTATGAAATGAGTTTTCTGTGCAAGCCAAATCGCTGCACAGAAACCATCATTTGAATCCCATCGCCGAATCCTGGATCATCCGCGACCCAGCGTCACACTCGCCCTTAAAATATGCCAGAGCTGTCCGACGCCCGTGAATACCTTGATTTCCCAGCACCCCTCGCGCTCAAACGCGGTGGGGTGCTTACCCAAGTGCGCTTGGCTTATGAAACCTGGGGCAAGTTAAACGCGGCACAGGACAATGTTGTACTGCTCTACACCGGTATGAGCCCAAGCGCCCACGCCGCCCAGCATGTCAACGATCTAAGCCCAGGCTGGTGGGAAGACATGGTGGGGCCAGGCAAGCCGATTGATACCCAACGTTGGTTTGTGATTTGCGCCAATTCGCTGGGCAGCTGCCGGGGCTCGACCGGGCCGGCCTCAATCAATCCCCAGACCGGCATGGCGTACCGGATGGATTTTCCGGATCTGTGTGTTGAGGACATTGCGGCAGCGACGCATCAATTTTTAAATCTAATCGGCATCCACCGAGTCAAAGTTGCGGTCGGCTGTTCGATGGGCGGCATGACCACACTCGCGCATGCGGCGCTGTTTCCACGGCACGCCGAGCACGCAATTTTAATGTGCACGGCGGCGCGCGCCGAAGCCTTTGCGATTGCTATTCGCAGCCTGCAGCGGCAATTGGTTATGCATGATGCGCATTTCCTAAATGGCCAATACGCGCGCAGCGTCGATGTCAATTTAGGTATGGGCTTGGCGCGAAAATTAGGCGTGATTAGCTATCGCAGCGCCGAAGAATGGCGCGTACGCTTTGGCCGCCAGCGCGTGCAATCAGCGAGTGATACCCCGTTCGGCACCGAGTTTGAGGTGGAGCGCTATTTGGAAGGCCATGCATCCCGCTGGGCCGGCAGTTTTGATCCGTGCAGCTATGTTTATTTGTCGCGGGCAATGGATTGGTTCGACATTTCTAGGGTCGCCGCAAGCGAATCTGCCGCTTTGTCTGCTTCAAGCCGGCCGCCATGTTATTTCCAGCGCGCTTTGGTGTTGGGTGTGGCCACGGACATTTTATTTCCCTTAAGCCAGCAGGCGGAATTGGCGCAATTTTTGGCGCGCGGCGGCACGCAGGTTAACTTCTCGGCACTGCCAAGCATTCAGGGCCATGATGCATTTTTGGTGGACATGGAAAACTTTGGCCCTGCGGTTGCAAGGTTTATGAGCACAATTTAAGATTTTGTGCTGCGTTTCGTAGGCCAATAGCAGACCCATGCATGGATGCTAGACTCCGGCTGATTTTCTAACATCTCACTCTATGTCTAGCCCCGCAGAAAAATTAGCGCTCGAAAATAACAAGCTTGGTAAGCGTATCCGTCGCTTAACCGGTCAGGCGATTGCCGATTACAACATGATTGAAGCGAACGACAAGGTCATGGTGTGCCTCAGTGGCGGCAAAGATTCCTACACTTTGTTGGACATGCTTTTGCAGCTGCAAAAAAAAGCACCCGTGCACTTTGAGATCATTGCGGTCAACTTAGATCAGAAGCATCCGGGTTTCCCAGAGCATGTGCTGCCAGAATATTTGCGCAGTTTAGCGGTGAATTTTCACATCATCGAACAAGACACCTATAGCGTTGTCAAACGCGTGATTCCGGAGGGGAAGACCATGTGCGGCCTGTGTTCGCGGCTGCGTCGTGGCTCGCTCTACACGTTTGCGGCGGCGAATGGCGTCACCAAAATTGCGCTCGGTCATCACCGCGATGACATCGTCCAAACGCTGTTTTTAAATATGTTCTATGGCAGCAAAATTTCCGCGATGCCGCCGAAATTACGGAGCGACGATGGCCGCAATACCGTGATTCGACCGCTGGCGTATGTGTCAGAAACCGATATCGAAGAATATGCCGCGATCCGCGAATATCCCATCATTCCGTGCAATTTGTGCGGTAGCCAAGAAACGCTGCAGCGCCAGGCAATCAAAGAAATGCTGACCGCATGGGATAAAAAAACACCGGGGCGAATAGAAAATATCTTTCGCAGCCTGCAAAACGTCAAGCCATCCCAGCTGGCCGATCGCGAGCTGTTTGATTTCGCCAGTTTGGGCGCAAATAACGGCGGTTCTGCGCGGCCGAGCATGACCGATTGGCTGCTGGGTGCGGGCGTGGCAGCAGCGGACTTTGCGCCTGAACCCTCCAGCGATTTGTCATTTTCGCAATCAACGCCAGCGGGCGCACGCGGCACTTCGAGAAAATCTATCCCATTTCCAGTTGAGGTAATACATGGCTAAGGCAAAGATTGCGGCCCCGAAAGCGGCGAAAAAAACGTCGAGCGTCGGTCGAATTGCAGGCGGCGTGGTAGCCGGAACGGCGCTACTCGCGCTGCCGTTTTTGCAAGCCAATTCAGCAATTGACTGGGCAGTCGTGCAGCTCATCGGCAGGGGCCAGATTTATCACACAACCGTAATGCCGAAGCCGGGTTTGGCGGGTTTCAGCGCAAAAAATGTTGAGATTACGACCGGTAATACGCCTATACGGATCGGTGAAATCGAATTCATCGCGCCGAAACTTTGGCTATTGGCGGCGACCTACACCCGCACAATGTTCACGCCAAGCCTCAATCATGTCGAAATCAACTATAAAAATATCGATAACCCCGATGGTTACTCGTTAACGTCCGGGGAATTACCAATTGGGCCGCGCTCTGCGGCGTTCGCTGAACTTGAAGGCTGCGGTAAGATTTTCCAAATCAGCGATACCCAGCTCAACGAACTAGGACTAACACCGGGGGAAACATCAATTTCCTATTTGATTGATATCGAAGGTAGTCAAGTCACAACCACGGAAACGCAATCGACGCCCGGTTTAGGATCCGCGACATTTACCCGCGTCGGCGAGGGCACGCGCCCGGGGAAACGTTTGTTTGAAACCTATGGCTTGCCTGATGACATTGTTTGGAAAACCCACAGCTGGCAATTCACCGATGATGGCTTTATCAAGGCGCGCAACATATTTTGCGCGCGGGAATCAGGCGTTACTGTTGAGAAGTTTTTAGCCAATCACGTCGCTAGCATTGAACGTAACATGGCCGCGCTCGGGATTACCGTTGGCGCACAAATGCGCGCGATGTATATCGATTACGCGGCAAACGGCGGCAAACTTGCACTTACCGGGAACTTCACACGTTCATTGACGGAGGCAGATTATTACGACATCAGCTGGGGCGCACAGCTGCGCTCGTTAGAGGGCGAAATGCAGCGCATGAATCAACGCGTCGTCGCCAGTTTCCAAGCCCAACGCGAACGCCCATTTTCCGAGGTTGACGATGAATTGACCACCTATGAAGTGCTGCAACGTGAAGGCGTTAGCGTCGACCCGTTAGTGTTGCCCGAACCCGGCGCGTTTGCGCTTCAACTCGCGGCTGCCGGCACGGACGCATCGGCGAGCGCAGTCACAAATGCCGACGGCACCGCGAGTGAAACCATGGTGGTAAAGGTCAAGGTTGACCCGTACATGACCTCCCAGCTGGTTTCTGTACCCGATGAAGACCCGGTATACATCACCAACTTTGATCAAATGGCGAATTTGGTCGGGCGCAAAGTGCGTATTGAACGTCGTGGCCGGCCGGTGATGATTGCCAAAGTGTTGGGCAGGGGCGAACTTGGGTTGCGCGTGAAAGTATCCATCGCGAGCGGGTTTGCCGAAATTGACGTACCACGCGGCGAATTCGTTAGGGCTCAGGTTTATCCAGTTCGCTAATTTGCAGTTGCGCCAAACTGTGGCGCAGGCTGGCTAGATCGAAGGGTTTGGCGAGAAAATTCAACTGGCTATTGAGCTGATCCGCGAGCTCACCTTGCGCTGAATCACTGCTATAACCGCTAATAATAAGGATGCCCAGGCTTGGCCTTTCAGCCATAAGTCGGCGCGCAAGGGCCAAGCCGTTGTCGGCGCCCGGCATCACCAAATCGGTGATTACCGTGCCGATCTGCGCCTGGTGCAACTGCCATTGCAATTGTGCTTCGGCGGCATTTGCCGCACAAAACACCTGATATCCCAGATGCCCCAACATGCGCATGATCGAATCGCGCACTAAGGGCTCATCTTCTACCAGCAATATGCCACGGGCACCCCGATCAGAACTGAGTTTTGGCATAGCCAGCAGCACATTTTTG
>JANNYO010000602.1:0-5274 GCA_031410115.1 Rhodanobacteraceae bacterium
ACCTTCACAATATCAACGGCGGTCAGCGGGTTGTGGCTGAGATCCACCTCATACAGCTGCCAGGTGTAATTTTCCGGCGCGCCCAAAGATATCGGCGCACCGATTACCATGCCAATAAAAAAGCCCCGCGACGTTCATCGCGGGGCTTTTACTGGTTCCGAGGCAGAACGATTTAATTCTGAAATGGCGAGTTTTCGCTGAAATATTCGTGGCTGTCAGCGTTGTTGAGTGCGCCGGTCGGGCTGCTGCGCGCCAATGATCTGGCTGCGCTTTGTCCGTAGGCGTTGTCATTGGTGCCAGCGACAATATTGAAGTGGCTAGTTTCGTGAATGATGGTGCCTGCTTTTGAGTCAGTTCCGGTGTTGCCTGCGGGCCAAAATGCACCACATAGCGTGATCACGTAGGGGGAATTTGGCTGTACGTAGGCGAAGGCATTGGCGTATTGCGCCGCGCAGCTACAGTTAAAAACGATTTGCTTGTTGTCGAGCGCGTTTTTAATATTGCTGTAGTGCGATGCCGCAGTGCCGATGCGGCTAGAAGTCGCGGCGCCAAACCATGATGTATAGCGTGCGGTGATATTTGCCGTCGTGCGCCCACTGAAGTAACTTGACGAGTTGGTCGCATACGACTTGGCGCTGCTAAACGCGCTGTTGAGCTGTGATTGACGTGTGGCGCTGCAGTTTTGAAACTGTGCTGCCGCTTTCGAGATGCTCGGCGCATTCGCCAACAGTGCTTGACTGGCGGCAAGCTCAGAATAGCCATCACCGGTGACGAATAATTGCGTGGACGCCGAGGTCAATTCGCTAAAGCTAACCGCGTCGTCACCGGCGTCTTTGCTGGTGTTTTCGACTTGGCGGTGGGCATTGAACTGCACGGAATAATTGCCGGTTTTAAACATATCGTAGTGATCTGACAGCTTGACTACAGCGGTCATGGTTTGCCCGGCGTCGAATTCGATCCAGTCGTTTTTGCCAGGATTTCCCCACTTCGCGTGCACACCAGTGTAAGCCACCGCTTCGCCATTCATGCTGACGCTGAATAGGTCATCTAGCATGCCGCCGACGGGTGTATTCCAGCGCTCGATGCGTGTGGCTTCACGCGAATTATTGGTTATCACCACCGTAATTTCACCGCTTGCTTCGCGCAAGCCGCGCTGGGTACTGCCGATTTGAACGTCTAAACCAGCGAATGCATTGCCCGCAAACAGCGCGCAAGCGGCGGAAAGTGCCAATAATTTGATGGATGCAAAGCCTAATTTCATGTGACCAAATCCTTTTAAAATGGAGATATTCAATAAAATGGCGCGGTTCGCCGAGTCGGCAAAAGGCCTGACCAACGAGTCGTGGTCGCGTGAACGCTTGAGGCCGTAAAAACGGCAGCTCAGTCACGCGGCGGGCCGGAAGATAAACCTGTGGTTCAGAAAAGTCATGTTGCGCTGCAATGTGATCGGTGTCACGTTTTTACGCACACATTGATACCGCACAATCCAGCCATGACAACCCTAAACATTGAATGGCTCACGCAAATTGATTCAACCAACTCCGAACTGCTGCGCCGGGCCGCAGCCGGTTCGGTGCAGGCACCGCACACTTTGGTGGCGGCGCTGCAAACCCACGGACGCGGCCGTGCCGGGCGTGTGTGGCGCTCGGACGTGGAAAATCTTTGCTTGTCGATGCTACTTGAGCTGCCCTTGCCGGTGGCGGAAATTGCGCCGCTAACACTCGCCCTCGGTGTCGCCGCGCGCCGCGCACTGTTGCGCGCGCGCCCGGCGTTGGGCGCGCTTGATATGCAGCTGAAATGGCCAAATGATCTTTATTTGAACGGCGCGAAACTAGGCGGAATTTTGCTCGAAGTGGCAAAAAGTACGGCGCAAAAAACGTCGCCAACTACCCTTGTGGTGGCGGGTATTGGCGTCAATTTACGCCTAGCCCAAGGCTTGGCCATCGCGCAGGACTACACCGATTTGGCCTGCCATGGCATTGCACTGAATGCACGTGAATTGGCGCCCCTGATTGCGGCGCAATGGCTTGATGCTGCGGCAAATTTTGCTGAGTCTGGCTTGCGTGACTTCATGGGTGAATGGCAGGCCGCTGATCTGCTGTATCAGCAGCCCTTAAGTTTAGCTGATGACCAATATGACGCGACGCTTTCGCGAGACTTTTGGCACGGTGCCGGAATCAGTGCGCGCGGTGGTTTGTTGATACGTCGTGGTGAGCAAACGCGTGAACTGCTGGCGGGCGAAGTTGCGCGCGCACAACACGGCGCAACCGTTCGGGTGCGCAAGCGCTGATGGTTGCTTAGATAATTTATGCGAAACTGAAACGATGCAGACTCTAGACTTAATCCGCCGCGACGCAGCGCGCGTTTGGCACCCTTGCACGCAGCATTCTGATCATGTTTGGTTGCCCATGTTGCCGATCGCGCGGGCCCAAGGTGCGTACTTATACGACGTGCACGGCAATGCCTATCTGGACGCGATTAGCTCGTGGTGGACGTGTTTGCTTGGGCATCGTGAGCCGCGCATTGTCGCTGCACTGAAGGCGCAGCTAGACCAGTTGGATCATGTGATTTTTGGTGGCTGTACGCACGAACCAGCGGTGGCGTTAGCAGAAAAGCTGTGCGCGCTATCAGGCCTGGATAAAGTGTTTTACGCCGATGTCGGCTCAGCGGCAGTTGAGGTGGCGCTGAAGATGAGCTTTCACTATTGGCAAAACGTCGGCGCAAACGCTAAAAAAATCCGCTTCGTTTGCTTGTCAGGCAGCTACCACGGCGAAACCTTGGGCGCGCTGTCCGTGACGGATGTGGCGCTGTATCGCAAAACCTATGGGCCGATTTTATTAGAGCCCATCATTGCACCCTCGCCCGATGCGTATTTGGCGCCCGAGGGCATGTCGGCGCATGATTTTGCCGTGCTACAGGCCGACGCGCTGGAGCAAATTTTGCTAGCGCACAGCGATGAAATCTGTGCGCTGATTGTAGAGCCGCTGGTGCAATGTGCGGGCGGCATGCGCATGTATCACCCGGTGTATTTGGCGCGCGCGCGCGCCGCGTGTAGCCGCTACGGTGTGCATTTGATTGCCGATGAAATTGCTGTGGGTTTCGGGCGCACGGGTAGCTTATTTGCCTGCGACCAAGCACAGATTCGGCCGGATTTTTTATTGCTGGGCAAAGGCTTGACCGGTGGCGTGCTGCCGCTGGCTGCGGTTGTCACCACCGATGTTATTTATCAGGCGTTTTACGCCAGCTATGAAAGCCAGCGCGCGTTTTTGCACTCGCACAGTTTTACCGGCAACCCGCTAGCATGTCGGGCAGCATTGGCGACTTTAGACGCGCTGGAAGCGGACGACACCTTGAGCAAAAACCAATCGCTGATCGCTGTGATGTGCCGCGCACTTGCACCGCTTGCCGCGCACCCAAACGTTGCCGAAGTGCGCCAGACCGGCATGATCGCGGCGATCGAGTTGGTCGCAAAAATGCCTCGCGCGCCGTTTGACTGGCGCGAGCGACGCGGCTTGCGTGTTTATCAGCATGGCCTTACCCGTGGCGCACTGCTGCGCCCGCTGGGCAACGTGATTTATTTGATGCCGCCGTATTGCATTACCGCCAGTGAAATTCAGCATCTGGCGCAGGTGATCACCGAGGGCGTCCGGCATGCCGTTGTTTAATTTTGGCTTGGCGCGCGATGAAACTTGAATCGCCGGGGCTCAACGTCGATGCCGCAGGCGTGGCGCATTCGCGCCGGTTCGCCGATGTTTATGCCAGCCGCGCGGGCGCAGCGGCGCAGGCAAACGAGGTGTATTTAGCCGGTGTCGGTTTGCCACAGCGCTGGGCAAATCAGCCTTTGCACAGCATTTTAGAACTGGGCTTTGGTCTGGGCGGAAATTTTTTGAGCACGCTCAGTGCTTGGCGTGATGACCCAAATGCCTGCGCGCAGCTGGACTACATCGCGATTGAAGGGTTCCCGATTGCAGCCGCTGATTTCGCTCAACTCAATGTGCATCGCCACCCCCTGATTGGCGAACTAGCCGGCCGCTGGCCTGCGCCTGACCCCGGGTTTCACTGCTTAGAATTTGATGGCGGCCGGGTGCGCTTGATCCTGATTTTTTGGGATGTGCTTAAAGCCCTGGTTGAGCTCAATTGCCGCGTTGATAGCGTCTATTTGGACGGCTTTGCGCCCGCGAAAAATCCTGAGATGTGGGCAAGGCCCGTACTTGCTGGC
This sequence comes from Rhodanobacteraceae bacterium, assembly GCA_031410115.1. GTDB lineage: Bacteria > Pseudomonadota > Gammaproteobacteria > Xanthomonadales > SZUA-5 > JANNYA01. Next base: position 4,220 of record JANNYO010000602.1, read on the forward strand.
GTGCGGCGCTTGCTCAAACCCGGCGCGCGCCTTGCCAGCTACAGTGTTGCTGGTGCGTTGCGCAACGACCTCAGTGAACTGGGGTTTTTCGTTGAACGCAAGGCTGGGTTTGCCGAGAAAAAGCAGCGCCTGCAGGCAACACTGCCGGTCGGGTGCGCGGTATTTGCCCGTGACGCGCCAGAGCGCATCGCGATTATTGGTGCGGGCATTGCGGGCATGGCGCTGGCGGAGCGTCTGTGTGCCGCAGGCTTCAATGTCACGCTGTTTGACGCAGCGGCAAAGGCGGGCGCAGGCGCCTCGGGCGTGCCGGCGGCGCTGATGCATCCGCCCTCGGGTTCTACCGATAGCTTCGAGTTTGGCATACAAGAGCACGCACATCGGCTGGCAATACGGCGAATAGCAGCGTTAACGGCGGCGGGGTTCGACACCGGCTATCGCTCAATTGCGATCTATGAGCAACGTAAAAATGGCCGCACTCTCGATCACCCAGATGGCGGCTGGCTGCGCCCTGAGCGGCTTTTGAGTGCACTCCAGGCAATCGCAATCAGCACCGGTAAACTGACGCTGAAGCGCGGCTGCGCGGTGCAAAGCGTAATCGCTAATGGTGCGGGGGCAGCGCTTACAGTGAATGTGGACGACGATGGCCAACCGCTTGTGTTTGAACGCGTGATCGTGTGCAACGGCATCGCCGCAACTGATTTGCTTCCTAACTTATCTTTGCGCCCTGTCACCGGGCAAGTTGAACTTATTCAGAGCATGGCGCTGCCTGCGATCACCAAAGCCTATTGCGGGCAAAGCAATATAATTCCGATGGCAGCCGATCTGTGGTGCGTCGGCAACAGCTACGAACGCGGTGTGATCGCTGATCTGCCAAAGCGCAATATTCGCGCCCAGCTGTTAAAAAACGCTGCCGAAATATTGCATGACGCCGAGTTTGCGCGCTTTAATGATGACTGCACCGGCTGGGTCGGCACGCGGGTGGAATCAAACCTGCGTTTGCCGCTGATCGGCGAGCTGAGCCCAGGCCTATGGCTCAATACCGCGCATTCCAGCAA
>JANNYO010000603.1:0-1422 GCA_031410115.1 Rhodanobacteraceae bacterium
CGACGTGGTGCGCGACCCGCTGCCGCGGATGGCGAATGATCTTTATAAAATCGATGCGCCACGGGTGTCTTCCGGCGGCCTAGCACCCGGGGATTTGATGTTTTATCGCATCACTGGCGGCAAAGTTTCACACGTCACGATGTATGTCGGTGCACGACAGTTTATTCATGCGACGCGCCAAGGCCAACCCCTGCGGATCGAAAGCATGGATATGCCTTACTGGCGCCAGCGCTTTGCGGGCGCGAAGCGAATCTTGGGTACGCCGTGGCTGAAGGCGGAGTTTCGCTGATTCGGGTTTTGCGACAACCGCCCTTCAGGCATCGTGTCGCCGTCGCGAGACGCATTCATCATCGGTAAGCAGGCCGCTATTTCTGGGCCGTTTGCGCCTCAGCGCCATAGTGATTGGCAATCTCAACCGCCGTTTGGAATACCCGTGGCGTCGTGCGTTCTCGGCGAATGTCAAACAGGGTTTGGGCTGGTTTACAGTTCTTTAGACCTTGACATACCTGCATCGTCATAAAACCCATCGGCCCACAGGCCGGGCCATTGCGACACGCGGCGAGTTCAGCGGCCAATGTGCCTGCCGCGACTACCTCGTTTGAGCTGAGTTCGTCGATTAAGCTGGCGAAACTGAGGTGCTTGCGGTAGCCGACACTCTCTAGGCGTATAAACACTTCGTTCATACTCCGCCTCAGGCAATAGCTTTGCTGAAATGCTTTTGCGAGCATGGCTTGAGCTTGACGCTCTTGAATTGGCGTTGCGACTGAGATGTTCAATAACTCAGTTAAAGATAAGTCGAACGGCTCCTGCACAATCGGGCGCGTACGGTAGTCGAAGGCTAGGTCGTTGATATGCCGGGCATTAATTTTCGGATACGCGCTGCAATAAGTTTTGGCGAAGCGAAGTACAGTTTTATGGTGCGTGCGCAGCGTATCCGACAGTTTACGTGGATCTGCAAGTGCGCGCTGTGATGCACCAGCAAATTCACAGAAACTCCACGCGCTGTCTTCTCGAACGCAACCACTTCGGACTCCGTTCGGATACCAGCTCTCACTGTATTCAAAAACTTCCTCGGCATTTTTTGCGCTTTGTATAAGGACATCAGCGGTTAAGTTCTGAATTTCAACGATCGTTAATGCTGATAATTCGCGAACTTTGTTGTCTGCCGTTTGCAATGGCATATTGCTAGGCGCAACTGCGGATTGGGTAGTGGTTTGATGTGTGACTTGATCCGCTGTCGAGGGAACGATTGGGATAACAACGGCAGGCTTTTTTGTGTGGAAGCAGAGCGAAAAATACAGCCAAACTGCAATGACGCTAGTTAGCGTCATTGCCGCAATCAAAAAAATATTTCGTTGCTTCACGGTATATAACCACCGCCACCACCACCACCACCACCACCACCACCAGAGTTACTGACCC
>JANNYO010000604.1:0-7529 GCA_031410115.1 Rhodanobacteraceae bacterium
GCCGGATCGTGATCCTTGGAACGATGGTTTTCGTTCGCTCTATCATTTTTATAACCCGATCACGAATACCTCGGGCGGTTTGTTTACTAACTCCGGCATGCCCTGGGCTCTAGGCATACCAGACAGCCCGGCGGGCAATGCCAATATTGATAGTCAAGTGCCTGATCCAAGCCGGGGCAATCATTTCTCTTACATGGACGCACGGCGCAATTTCTTTCTTGCGCTCACCTACAAACGACCGGGCACCAGCACGTTTGTATTCACGCGTCAGGACTCCGACGTGCGCACCAATTTAATGGCGAGCACCTTTATCTCGATCGGGCACGTTGTGCATCTATTGCAAGATTTTGCTCAACCGCAGCATGTGCGCGCTGAACCGCACAATTTTTTATGTCGGGGCATCGCGTCTTTGCTCAACCAAGATATCGCAACGCGCACCTATGAAAACTTCATTAACTTCCGTGTTATCTATCCTTATGAAGTTGTGACTGGAAATAAAACTTACGACATAGGATCAGGTTGCGAGGAAACCAAATGGCGCGATTTTTTTAGAAAAACAGATCAAATACCACCTGCGTCGACGGGCCCGTGGGCTTCCAGTTCCTATCCGATTCCACAGTTCAGCAAACAGCGAAAGTTCTTCACCACGCGCGTGGAGGACGCCGCCGTCCTAGACCGTCGCGGACTTGCAGACTATACGAATCGCGGCTTTTATACCGAAGATAAGTTTGCTGGAAATTTCACCAGTCCACCCGCAACGTTAGATGACCCGAGTTTCAGCATCGGCCCGTCCGATGTATTTCAGGTGCCCGGCAAAGGTAATGTCACGGTTCAGCAAAACTATTGGGCGGTGCCAGATCGCGTCGCCCCAGGGTTTGCCGACCCCAATCTGCGCAATGGTAAAGCGCCCATTTTTTCGACTAGCCTCTGGAAGCGCATCCGCATGGGAATCCCAACGACCGTGCAGCCCAGAGGCTATATGACGCTAAGAAACTACAACCAAATGGCCGACATGCTCGCCCCGCGAGCGATTGCTTATTCCGCTGGACTCATCAACTTCTTCTTTCGCGGCAAACTAGACATCGAACCCATCGATCAAAAAATCTTCGCTGTTTTGAACCAAGGTGCGGCGCATACGGTCGATGCCGATGGTTACCCGCGCAAGCCCGACGGCAGCATTTTCGGCTTCGAGAAAATCCGCCTCAAAGTGCGCAATAGCACCGAATTAATCACTGAATCCGGCAGCAATGTCGCGGTGCCGCAAATTGTTGGTGCGGGCAAGCTGGTGGCGATTGCGCGCTATCACCGCAACGCTTGCTACAAACCAGATTTGTCTGGCGAACGCACGCAGACGTTTGCCACCCCGCCCTTGCTAGCCGGCATTATCACCGAGCCCAGCTGCGCCGCTGGCAGCACCCGCACCAACTTTCAAGAAATTTCCGTGTCCGCAGATTTGGCCATCAGCAGTGAAGCGGACCTGCCTGGCGGGCGCAGCGGTACGCCGCCTGCGACGCTGGAAAAGACCTTCGACTTCTCCGCCGACCCCATTCCCATCAACGCCACCGATTTGATTATCCAAGTGGTCTACCGGGGCCAGCTTGGTGAGGAAACTGACGGGATCGCGCTGGGCGCTGTTGACGTGCGCGAACCTACCATCGTGACGTTTTGGAACAACTCGGATTTTTACTACGATGGCACTGCACTTCCGTGGAAGCCGTTCAACGTCAATTACCCCCTACGCCCAATACAATTTTTCCGGTTTTGTTTCGGGCCCAATTCTGCTGAACGATTGGGCTATTGGTACGCACCGCCACTCGCAGCAAACGCGATGATTCAAAATCAGCAAACACGCCTTGCGGTTATTCCGGCACCACCCACAAGCCCGACCGACACGTTCCGGGTCAAAGGCACGCCGGTCACTACCGCTGGCGTTGCCGTGCCAGGCTCAATGCAACCTCTGGTGCGCACGGCGGTTGGGCGCATTGCACAGGCAAATCGGGAGTTCATTGCGGAAATGACGCAAAACCTACCTGCCTGCCAAGCGGTTGCGCCAAGCCTGGAATTTTGGTGCAATGAACCATTGCAGCGCCGACGCAGCATTTTGCTGGGCGCACCGTTACAGCCGCTAGCGTGGGTTGCATCGGTCAGCTCCGGTTTCAACACCGCCGATGCGGGTGAGTTTATGACGCCAGCAGTCGGCACCGTGCAAGCGCTAGGCGAGGTGCGTTTTAACGATAACGCGGCGCTGGCAAATTGCCCGATTCCACCCTCGGTGCTCAATAAAAGTGATGCTGAAATTCGTTTGCAGGAATTGGAGGAGGTGGCAAGATCGTTTGGGGTGGTGTTGTAGAACCGTCTTCGGTGTATTTACATCCCATAAACAATCGTTGCTGCCTCGCGGCTGTGTTCGAAGCAAACCGCACCGTTTCGCAGCCCGCGAGACGGTGAAAACATTCGTGATAAACTCATCGGCTCGCTTTGTATCGGCTGGCCTGAAGGTCCATTGAATGAATTTTTCTGATCGCATCAGTGCTGAACTTGCGGAGATTGAAGCAGCCGGCCTGTTCAAGCGTGAGCGGGTGATCACCTCGCCGCAGTCGACGGAAATCACGCTGAGCGATGGCACCCGTGTTTTAAATTTTTGTGCGAATAACTATTTGGGCTTGAGCGATCACCCTCAGGTAATCCAAGCCGCGAAAGATGCTTTGGATAGCCACGGTTTTGGTATGGCCTCGGTGCGCTTTATTTGCGGCACACAAGATTTGCATAAGCAGCTGGAGCGTGCGATTGCCGAATTTTTCGGCACCGAAGATGCCATTTTGTATGCCGCTTGCTTTGATGCAAATGGTGGCCTTTATGAGCCGCTTTTAAACGAACACGATGCCGTGATTTCGGATGCGCTCAATCACGCATCCATTATCGACGGCGTGCGTTTGTGCAAAGCCAAACGTTTTCGCTACGCCAATTGCGATATGGCGGACTTAGAAAAGCAGCTGATTGCCGCGCAAGACTGCCGCACCATTTTGATTACCACCGATGGCTCGTTCAGCATGGACGGATCAATCGCGCCGCTGGATCAAATTACTGCGTTGGCAAAAAAATACGGTGCGATCGTGCACATTGATGAGTGCCATGCAACCGGATTTTTAGGCGCAACTGGGCGCGGTAGCGCGGAATTTCATGGCGTGCACGATCAGGTCGATATTTTCACTGGAACGCTTGGTAAGGCACTCGGCGGCGCGCTCGGCGGATTTACCACCGGGCCTAAAAACGTAATTGAAATGCTGCGCCAGCGCTCGCGCCCGTACTTGTTTTCCAACACTTTGCCGCCTGCGGTGGTGGCTGCGAGTTTGAAAGTTTTTGAGCTACTGAAAGACGGCAGTGACGCACGTCGCCAGATTAGCGAGAACACCAGCTATTTCCGCGCCGCCATGACGGCGGCAGGATTTGATCTTAAACCGGGCGTGCATCCAATCACGCCGGTAATGCTGTATGACGCAAAATTGGCGCAGCAATTTGCTGCCGAACTTCTAAAAGAAGGTATTTATGTCATCGGCTTTTTCTTTCCCGTTGTTGCTAAAGGTCAAGCGCGCATTCGCGTTCAGATCTCGGCGGCCCATACGCGCGCCCAGCTTGAGCGCGCGGTCAGCGCCTTCGTGCGCGTTGGGCAACGGCTCAAAGTTCTACCTTAGCGCATCCCAAAAAACCATGTCAGAACACTCAGCCTCAGTCCGCTGGATCAATCGTGGCGGCGATTTTTTGCAAAAAGAATACAGCCGCGATCATGTGCTTCAGTTTCCAAATGGCCGCACTATTGATGCGTCTGCGGCGGCAGCATACGGCGGCAATCCAGAAAATTTAGACCCAGAAGCCGCCTTTACCGCTGCACTTTCCTCTTGTCATATGCTGACTTTTTTGGCGGTCTGTGCGGTCAAGGGTTTTATTGTGGAAAGCTACACCGACGATGCGGTTGGGTTTTTAGATAAAAACCTTGAGGGCAAAGTCTGCATGACCCGGGTACTACTGCGTCCGCTGGTCGTGTTTCGCGCCGAAAACACTGAAAACATACCGGACAGTGAACAGCTTGCGATGCTCCATGAGCGTGCACATCGCGCGTGTTTCATCTCCAACTCGGTAAAAACCAGCATTGAAATTGAGCCCCGCGAGCAAGGTTGAGCGCTATGTCATCCAATCCCATGTCAGGAAATCCGTCCTTAGCAGGCCCCGAACAGGTGCTTGCAAACGTTCAAGCCCAGGTGCAACAGGCGGTCGACGATGCCGTACTGTCCGTTGAAAAAAGCGTCAGTCAAGCAAAAGAAATCGTTGAAGATTCTTTCAATAGCGCGTGTGATCGTGCCGCGACTGCAAAGACGCAAATCAGCGCCGGCATGACGCAGCTTTCCATTAGTTCAAAACAAAGCATCAACAGCACCGTCGATAAAACCCGAAATGTAAAGCGCGGTTTGGTGGTGGCATTTCAACGCTGGTTTGACACCACCGTGGATGAAACACCGGTATCGATTCAAGAAGATAAAATTGATTTGGTTAGGACGCTACCGTTTATCGCGGTACATTTAATGTGCTTGGGCGTTTTTTTTGTCGGCTTTAGCTGGACGGCACTGGCGGTAGCGATTGCGATGTATGTTATTCGCATGTTTGCCATTACTGGTTTTTATCATCGCTATTTTGGCCATAAAACGTTTAAGACTTCGCGCGCATTTCAATTTGTCATGGGACTTTGGGGCGCATCCAGTGCGCAGCGCGGGCCGCTCTGGTGGGCGGCAAATCATCGTCATCATCATAAAACTTCAGACCAACCAGCGGACTTTCATTCGCCGGTACAGCACGGTTTTTGGTGGAGCCACATCGGCTGGATTATGGGTAAAAGCGCATTTCGCACCGACGAAAAACAGATTCCGGATTTGGTCAAATTTCCCGAGCTCAAACTGCTGGATCGCTTTGATTTGGTGATGCCATTCGTGCTCGGTGGCCTGATGATGGCGCTGGGTATCGTGTTGCAAAAATACGCCCCTAGCCTGGGAACCAGCGGGCCGCAAATGCTGATTTGGGGCTTTTTTGTCTCCACCGTTGTGCTACTGCACGGTACGGTAACGATCAATTCGCTGTCGCACGTTTGGGGATCTCGGCGCTATAAAACCAGCGATGATTCGCGTAATAACTGGTTTTTGGCAATCATCACGTTGGGCGAAGGTTGGCACAATAATCACCACCATTTCCCAGGTTCCGTACGTCAAGGATTCTTCTGGTGGGAATATGATTTGACCTACTACGGTTTGAAAGTATTGAGCTGGATGGGGCTGATTTGGGATCTAAAAACGGTGCCGGAAAGCTTTAAATCAAGCAACCTGATTGTACAAAAACCCAATAAAGCCTAATGGCGAAAATTGCGGTTATTGGCAGTGGCATCTCGGGCTTGGGGTGCGCGTACTTATTGCAGCGACGTCACGATGTAACCGTTTTTGAGGCCAGCGACTACGCCGGTGGCCACACCCACACGCACAGCATCGATGTTGGTCAAACGAAGTACCAGGTTGATACCGGTTTCATTGTTTTTAATCCGAACCACTATCCAAATTTCGTGCGCTTGCTCGGCGAGCTCGGTGTCGCGGATCAACCGACCCGCATGGGTTTTGGCGTAAAAAACGAACAGAGCGGCTTGGAATATAACGCCACCACCGTTGATCAACTGTTCGCGCAGCGGCGTAATTTATTGAGCCCGCGTTTTTGGCGGCTAGTGCGTGATCTCAAGCGTTTTTATCAAACGCCACATCCACTTTTGATGATTGCAGGCACTGGCCCGACGGTGGGTGAATATCTCAAAGCCGAAGGCTATAGCGATATTTTTGCGCGGGATCATTTGATCCCGATTGCGTCAGCGCTGTGGTCATCGCCGGGCATCGGCATCGAAGATTTTCCGGCTAAATATTTAGCTCAGTTTATGCACAACCACCACATGCTCAACACCGACAGCACGCGTCCGCTGTGGCGCGTGGTGCAAGGTGGTTCGCAAAGCTATACACGTGCATTGTTGGCACGGTTGAAAAACCCGGTGCGGTTGGATTGCGCGGTGCAAAACGTGCAGCGCGATGCGTCGGGTATGGTGATCACGTCGACACTAGCGGTTGAGCGTTTCGATCATGTGGTGTTCGCCTGCCACAGTGATCAAGCACTGAAAATTTTGGCAACGCCCACTGAAATAGAAACTCAGGTTTTGGGCGCACTCAAGTTTCAGTCGAATGACGTGTTGTTACATACCGACACCTCGATCATGCCCAAGCGCCGCAAAGCTTGGGCGGCATGGAACGCGCATATCGTTGGCGACGGGCGGGCGGCAACGCACTGCACTGTCACCTACTGGATGAATTTGCTGCAAAGCATAGACGCGCCGGTGGAATTTCTGGTCAGCCTCAATTGCGCGGATCGCATTGATCCCGCAAAAGTTTTAAAGCGCTTGCGTTATGAGCACCCGGTCTACACGCATGAAACCGTTCAAGCGCAGGGCCGTCGGCACGAAATCAACGGAATGCCCGCCGCTGCGGGATCAGCGCTTGGCAAAAGCTATTTCTGCGGCGCGTATTGGGGCTTTGGCTTTCACGAAGACGGCTTGCGATCCGCGGTAGACGTCGCAGAAATGCTCGATTCTGGCTGGGTTTAGTCCGTGCTTGGCGCCAATTTGCGCGGTTTCAGTTCGTGCGTATACGTGGGCACGATTCGTCATCAGCGCTATTTTCCAGTACCGCACCGTTTTAAATACGCCATCTATATGAGTTACTTGGACTTAGACGAGCTGGACGAAATTTATCGCGGGCGCTGGTTTTGGTCGACACGCAGGCGCAATTTGGTGGAATTTCGGCGCGCGGACTTTTTAGGGCCAAAGGAAATTCCGCTCAAAACCGCTGTGCTAGATCGGGTGGAAACCGCGACCGGAAACCGCCCGCGTGGCCCGGTTCGGCTCTTAGCTCATTTGCGTTATTTTGGTCTGAGCTTCAACCCGGTTTGTTTTTATTATTGTTTTGAAAGCGACGGCAAAACGCTGCACAGCATCGTTGCTGAGATCACCAACACGCCGTGGCGTGAGCGTTTCGCTTATGTTTTGCCAATCCAAACTGCAACTAAACACGTCAGTGCTTGGCACTGGGAATTCGCGAAGCAATTTCACGTATCGCCTTTTTTACCGATGGGTTTGCAATATGACTGGCGTTTTCAAGCCCCCAGCGAGCATTTGCGGGTGCACATGGATGTTTATGCGCCACAGCTAGACACGCCAAACCCGGTTTGCGGGCCGGCGACGAAAGCGCATTTGGGCACGCACCAATTTGACACCACCCTTGTTTTAGAACGAAAAGAATTGTCCGGAGTGAATCTAGCGGCGGCTTTGCTGCGTTTCCCGTTTATAACGATGGGCGTGTTGCTCAAAATTTATTGGCACGCGCTTTTGCTGCGTTGGAAAAAAAATCCGTTCTTCGATCACCCGAAATTGCCGTAAATGCTGCTAAAAGGCATATCAC